>NZ_JBHWKQ010000044.1:0-65996 GCF_042730865.1 Streptomyces sp. NPDC059897
GGGCTTGATAAATCAAGCCCCGCCGGCGATCGGTGAGACGGGTATTTCAAGCCCCTGCGGCGATTGAGCAGCGGGGTCCGGGGCGGAGCCCCGAGGCCGCAACGCCGGCGCCGGTCAAAGGATCACGCGGCCGACCGGAACTCCTCGCCCAGCCCGGCGAACACCCCGGTGTTCAAGGCGAACGCCGCCTTGCACTCGGCCACCACCCGCTGCTTCTCCAACTCGTCCACCGCGATGCCGTCGAGAAGCTCCCGGTAGTGCCGCTTGAAGGCCGCGGGGTTGGCCACCCCCTCGAAGACGTAGAACCGCACCCCGTCCCCCTTGCGCGCGAACCCCCACGTCTTCTCCGCCTTGTCGCGGATGATCTGCCCACCCGAGAGATCGCCGAGATAGCGCGTGTAGTGGTGCGCCACATACCCGCCCGGCCAGGACGCCGCGCACTCGGCGACCCGCTCCGCGTACTCCCGCGTCTGCGGCAGCGCGGACACGGTCTCCCGCCAGTCCGCACCCCGCAGATGCGCGAGGTCGCGCTCCAGCTCGGGTACGCGCGCCAGCTCCGGCTGGATGAAGGGCCCGGCCACCGGATCGTCGACGAGGCGCCGGGCGCCGTCCTCGAGGGCCCGGTACACGAACCACAGCTGCTCCGTGTACCGCGCGTAGGCGTCCACGCCGAGCCGCCCGCCGAGCAGGTCGCCCATGAACGTCGACGTCTCCGCCTCCGTGTGCTGCTCGTGCGAGGCGGTGCGGATCAACGTGGAGAACGGGGTGTCCATCGGGCGGCCTCCGGGTTTCCGACAAGCTGTCGGTAAAAGCGTACCCAGCGACACGATCAAGGGAACGTAAAAACAGAAAACCGGAAGCCCAGGACCGCGGGAGACCGCTACGGCAGCGTGAGGATCTCCGCGCCGCTCTCCGTGACCACCAGCGTGTGCTCGAACTGCGCGGTCCGCTTGCGGTCCTTCGTGACGACGGTCCAGCCGTCCTCCCACATGTCGTACTCGTACGTGCCGAGCGTGAGCATCGGCTCGATCGTGAACGTCATGCCCGTCTTGATCTCGGTCGTGGCCTGCGGGGAGTCGTAGTGCGGGACGATCAGGCCGCTGTGGAACGACGAGTTGATGCCGTGGCCCGTGAAGTCGCGCACCACTCCGTAGCCGAAGCGCTTGGCGTACGACTCGATGACCCGGCCGATGATGTTGATCTGGCGGCCCGGCTTGACGGCCTTGATGGCGCGGTTGAGGGACTCGCGGGTCCGCTCGACGAGCAGCCGCGACTCCTCGTCGACGTCGCCCACCAGGTACGTGGCGTTGTTGTCGCCGTGCACGCCGCCGATGTACGCGGTCACGTCGAGGTTGACGATGTCGCCGTCCTTGAGGACGGTCGAGTCCGGGATGCCGTGGCAGATGACCTCGTTGACGCTCGTGCACAGCGACTTCTGGAAGCCGCGGTAGCCGAGCGTGGACGGGTACGCGCCGTGGTCGCACATGTACTCGTGCGCGATCCGGTCCAGCTCGTCCGTGGTGACCCCCGGGGCGATCGCCTTCGCCGCCTCCGCCATCGCCCGCGCCGCGATCCGCCCGGCGATCCGCATCGCCTCGATGGTCTCCGGGGTCTGCACCTCGGGCCCCGTGTACGGAGTCGGCGCGGGCTTGCCGACGTACTCGGGGCGCCGGATGTTCCCGGGCACGGAGCGGACGGGGGAGATCTCCCCCGGAACGAGCAGGGCGGGCGACGCTTGCGACTGGCCAGACATGCCAGCGAGTGTAACGAGCGCACGTGGGGGAGCATGGCGGGGACGAGAGGAGCCGCCGTGGCGCTGTTCAAGAAGCGAACCGTCGGAAAGCCGGGCGAGTGGTACTACTGCCTGGAGCACAAGAAGGTCGAAGAGGGGCCGGAGTGCCCCAACAAGGACCGTTTCGGCCCCTACGCCTCCCGCGAGGAGGCCCAGCACGCGATGGACACCGCGAGGGAACGAAACCTGGAGTGGGAATCCGACCCCCGCTGGCACGACAAGCCGGAGGAGCCGGACCAGTGAGCATGTGGAGCCCCTGCGGCGATTGAGCAGCGGGGTCCGGGGCAGAGCCCCGCGCGGGGAGCCGCAAACCTCACCACCGCGCGGGCGGCGGCGCGGTCAAATGATCCGCAAGCCGCGACAACCGATCACGAAACCCCCGCCGCCCCCGCGGAGCGCTCGCCGCGTTCTCCCCCGCCGCCGCACTGACCAGGTGCTGCACCGTATCCAGATCCAGATCGGTGTCACCGGGCACGCTCAGCCCGTCATGGGCCATCGCATGCAGGTCACCCCCGCCGGCAGCCTCCGCGTCGAGCGCCAGGATCGTCGCCCCCGCGCGGCGCGCGTCCCGCACCCGCTCCAGCAGCGGAGCGCCCGGCTCCGTCGGCGTGACCACGAGCAGCGTCTCGCCGCGCCGGGCCGCCTCGAGCCGGCCGAGGCCGACGGCCAGGTGCGCGGGGTCGTCGGGCCGCGCCGCGTGCCGTACGAGGGTGGGCGCGAGCTCCGGCGTGCCGGACCAGGCCGCCTCGTCGACCAGGTGGGCCGCCAGATGCCAGGGCTCGTACGTCGGGGAGCCCACGAGCAGGAGCCCGCCGCCGTGCGCGCCGACCGAGGAGCGCAGCGCCCCCGCGAAGCGACGGGTGGCGGAGGGCCACTCCGTCCCGGCCAGTACCTCGCGCAACAGTGCTACTCGTACCGCGTCCATGGGGTCGCATGGTGCCTCAAGTCACCGGCCCGTTCGCCGCGTTCGGGGGAAGACCGCCCGTACGGGCCACATACCCTTGAGTAGGGTCGCTGCATGACCTCTACCGAAAGCAGCCCGAGCGGCCAGAAGGCCCCGGCCAAGGACCCCTGGGACCTCCCCGACGTCTCCGGACTCGTCGTCGGAGTGCTCGGCGGCACGGGCCCGCAGGGCAAGGGCCTCGCCTACCGCTTCGCCCGAGCGGGCCAGAAGGTGATCCTCGGATCCCGCGCCGCCGAACGCGCCAAGGCCGCCGCCGACGAGCTCGGCCTCGGCATCGAGGGCGCCGACAACGCCGAGTGCGCCCGCCGCAGCGACATCGTGATCGTCGCCGTCCCGTGGGACGGCCACGGCGCCACCCTCGAAGCCCTCCGCGAGGACCTCGCGGGCAAGCTCGTCGTCGACTGCGTCAACCCGCTCGGCTTCGACAAGAAGGGCGCCTACGCCCTGAAGCCGGAGGAGGGCAGCGCGGCCGAACAGGCCGCGGCACTGCTCCCGGACTCCCGGGTCGCGGCCGCCTTCCACCACCTGTCGGCCGTCCTGCTCATCGACCCGGAGATCGAGGAGATCGACACCGACGTCATGGTCCTCGGCGAGGAACGCGCCGACGTGGAACTGGTCCAGGCGCTCGCCGGGCGCGTCCCGGGCATGCGCGGCATCTTCTCCGGCCGCCTGCGCAACGCCCACCAGGTCGAATCGCTCGTCGCCAACCTCATCTCCGTGAACCGCCGCTACAAGGCGCACGCGGGGCTGCGCGTAACCGACGTATAGGCACGTACGGGGTGCCTTCCGGCCCCGGTGGGGCATGGGGGACACTGGACGGCGTACTACCTGCCGCGCCGCCGTCTGGAGCCGACCCCCATGCCCCGCATCGCACTGTTCTCCCTGGTCGTCTGCGCCCTGGCCGTCGTGGCGGCCGTGGTCTCGTTCGTCGAGGGCAGCTTCCTCGGGATCGTGTGGGTGCTGATCGCGGGCGTCACGTCGAACATGTCGTGGTTCTACCTGCGCCGGGCGAAGGCCGAGAAGCAGGCGGCGCAGGCCGGGACCGCGCCTACTGCGTGACCGTCGGGATCTCCGGGGTGCCCTGCCAGAACTGGTAGAACTGCCGCCCCCAGTACGTGTCCCACTCGTGCACGCCGAGCGCGCCGAGCACCCAGTCGACCGCGTCGAAGAACCACTGGTTGATCTCCGGGATCCACAGCACGGCGAACACGGCGAGCAGACCGAACGGCGCGAACGGCTCCACCTGCCGCCGGATCTTGTGCGACAGCCAGGGCTCGATCACCCCGTACCCGTCCAGGCCCGGCACCGGCAGGAAGTTCAGGATCGCCGCGGTCACCTGGAGCAGGGCGAGGAACCCGAGCGCGTAACGGAAGGTGTCCGGCACCCCGTCCAGCGCGTCCAGCCAGAACGGCGCCGTGCACACGATCGCGAACAGCACGTTCGTCAGCGGCCCCGCCGCCGAGATCAGGCTGTGCCGCCAGCGCCCCCGGATCCGCCCCCGCTCGATGAAGACGGCACCGCCGGGCAGGCCGATCCCGCCCATGATCACGAAGATCACCGGCAGCACGATGCTGAGCAGGGCGTGTGAATAAACGAGGGGATTGAGCGTCAGGTACCCCTTGGCCCCGACCGAGAGGTCCCCGCTGTGCAGGGCCGTGCGCGCGTGCGCGTACTCGTGCAGACAGAGCGAGACGACCCACGCCGCCGTCACGAACAGGAACACGGCGAAGCCCGGCGCGGACGCGAAGTCCGTCCACACCGCCCAGCCGGCCACCGCCGTGATCGCGGCGATGCCGAGGAAGACGGGGCTGATCCTGTTGTCGCCGCGGCGTGCGGTGGCGGTGGTCATGGGGTGGGACTCCCGGTGCAGTCTGGTCGGCTGGCTCACCGAACGTACTCGCTGTATGCGGGAAACGTGTCGCGGTACTGCGGGAGTTCCGGACAAGGTGGGGGCATGACGAGGTGCGGGCAGGTGCCCGGCGCGGTGGTGGAACGGCAGCGGGGACAATAGGTCCGTGCGCTACCGAATCCTCGGCACCACCCAGGCACTCCGCGACGACGGCACGGCCGTTCCGGTCGGCGGGGCGCGGTTGCGTGCGCTGCTCACGGTGTTCGCGCTGCGGCCCGGGCGGGCGGTGCCCGTCGCGGTCCTCGTCGATGAGGTGTGGGGCGAGGAACCGCCCGCGGACGCGGCGGGGGCGTTGCAGGCGCTGGTCGGGCGGCTGCGCAGGGCGCTGGGGGCCGGGGCGGTCACCTCGTCCGAGGGTGGCTACCGGCTCGCCGCCGCGGCGGACGACGTCGACCTGTTCCGCTTCGAGCGGCTGACCGCGGACGGGGTGCGGGCCCTCGCGGACGGGGACCCGGCGAAGGCGGTCGACCTGCTCGACGACGCGCTCGCGCTGTGGCGTGGGCCCGTTCTCGCCGATCTTCCGGACCGGTCGGCCGAGGCCATGAGGTGGGAGGCCCGGCGGCTGGACGCGCGGCGGACCCGCCTCGCCGCGTGTCTGGGGCTCGGCCGCGCGGACGAGGTCCTGCCGGAGCTGACCTCGCTGTGTGACGCGCATCCGTTGGACGAGCCGTTGCAGGTGCTACGGCTGCGGGCGTTGCGCTCCGCGGGGCGGGGAGCGGAGGCGTTGGCGGCGTACGAAGGGGTTCGGCGGGAGTTGGCGGACACGTTGGGCGCCGATCCCGGGCCGGAACTTCGGGCGCTGTACGGGGAGTTGTTGGCCCCGCCCGCTCCCACGCCACGGGGCTCCGCCCCGGACCCCGCGCCTCAAACGCCGGCGGGGCTTGATTTGCCTGGCAATCTCCGTGCCCGGCTGACCTCGTTCGTCGGGAGGGCGGGGGATCTCGATGCGATCCGGGCCGACCTGGGGCGCGTACGGCTGGTGACGCTGCTCGGGCCCGGTGGGGCCGGGAAGACGAGGCTGTCGCAGGAGGCCGCCGAGGGGCTCGGGACCGTGCCGGACGGGGTGTGGGTCGCCGAGCTGGCCCCGGTCAGTGACCCCGCCGCCGTGCCGGAGGCGGTCGTCAGCGCGCTCGGCGCCCGGGAGACGGTGCTGCGCGGCGCCGGCGCCGAAGAGCTCCGCGTCGCGGGCGAACGCCAGGGCGACGATCCGCTCGTGCGCCTCGTGGAGCACTGCGAGGACCGCCGGCTGCTGCTCATCCTCGACAACTGCGAGCACGTCATCGACGCTGCCGCCGCCCTCGCCGAGGACCTCCTCGCGCACTGCCCCGGCGTCACGATCCTCGCCACCAGCCGCGAACCCCTCGGCGTACCGGGCGAGTCGCTGTACCCGGTGGAACCGCTCCCGGAGCCGTACGCACTGCGCCTGTTCGGCGAGCGCGGCGCCGCCGTGCGCCCCGGCTTCACGGTGGCCGAGGCCCCGGAGGCCGTCGGCGAGATCTGCCGCCGCCTCGACGGGCTCCCGCTCGCCATCGAACTCGCCGCCGCGCGCCTGCGCATGCTGACGCCCCGCCAGATCGCCGACCGCCTCGACGACCGCTTCCGCCTCCTGACCTCCGGCGCCCGCACCGCCCTGCCCCGCCAGCAGACGCTCCGCGCGGTCGTCGACTGGTCGTGGGACCTGCTCGACGAGCCCGAACGCGCCACCCTCGCCCGCCTCTCCGTCTTCAGCGGCGGCTGCGACCTGCCCGCCGCCGAGGCCGTCTGCGGCCCGGACGCGCTCGACGCCCTGGCCTCCCTCGTCGACAAGTCGCTCGTGGTCGCCGCGCCGGAGGACGACGAGCACGGCGGCGGCATGCGCTACCGGCTCCTCGAAACCGTCTCCGAGTACGCCGGCGACCGCCTCGACGAGTCCGGGGAGCGCGCCACCGCCGAGCACGCCCACCTCACGTACTACCGCGAACTCGCCCGCACCACCGACCCGTTGCTCCGCGGCGGCGGCCAGCGCGCGGCCATCGCCTGCATCGAGCGGGACTACGAGAACCTGCGCACGGCCCTGCGGCACGCGGTCGCGGCCCGCGACGAGCAGGAGGCGTTCTGCCTCGTCCTGTCCCTGTCCTGGTTCTGGCAGATGCGCGACCTGCGCACCGACGCCCGTACGTGGACGGGGGAGGCCGCGGCGCTCGGCCCCGACCCGTTCGCCGGCCCCGTGCGCCCCGCCCCGCCGCTGCTCCAGCGCTGCACCGACACCCCGCCCCCGCTGACCGGCGAGCTGTTCGAAGAGGCGCGCCGCCAGGTCCACCTGTGCCGGCTCGGCTACATGGACATGGAGATGGACCACTGGCAGACGGAGGAGGGCCAGGCCCGGCTGCGCGCCGTCATCGAGACCTACCGCCCCGACCTCCCGCAGGCCTGCCGCCCGCCCGGCAACATCTGGTACTTCGCCGTCCTGATGACCGGCGACATGGACAAGCTGCAGGAACTCGCGGCGGTGTCCGCGCGGACCTGCCGCGAGCTCGGCTACGACTGGGAACTGGCGCTCGTCCTGCAGATGCGGGCCAACGTGTTCGCCAACCGCAGCGACTGGGCCGAGGAAGGGCTCGCGTACGCCGACGAGTCGCTGGAACTGTTCAGCCGGCTCGGCGACGAATGGGGCACCGCCGAGGCGCTGTCCGCGCGCGGCGAGGCGCGCGAGAAGCTCGGCGACTTCGAGGGCGCCGCCGCCGACTACACGCGTGCCCGCGAGGTCGCGCACAGCATGGGCGCCCACTCCCAGGCCGCGATCCTCCAGGTCAGGCTCGGGCAGGCGCGGATCGAGCAGGGGGACGCCGAGGAGGGCGAGGCCCTGCTGTGGGAGTCCCTCCAGGACGGCCGCCGGCACACCAACGAGTCGCGGCCCGCCGCCCGGCTCTTCCTCGTCTCGCATCTCGCGCTCACCGGCCGCACCGCCGTGGCCCGTGAACAACTCGCCCTGCTGCGCGCCGAGTTCAGGGTGGCGCAGATCGGCTTCTTCCACGGCATGACCGTCGGCATGGAGGCGATGATCGACGCCGTCGACGGGCACACCGAGGACGCCCTCGTGAACGTGCGGCGCTGCCTCGACATCGCGCGGGACCCGCTGTCCGCGCTCGTCATGCCGCAACTGGTGGGGCTGCACCTGTGCACCGCGGCCCGGGCCGTGGCGCAGCGCGGCGGGGACGGAGACGCGGTGGCCGCCGCGCGGCTCATGGGCGCGGCCGACGCGGCGACGCCCAAGGGGCACAAGCCGGGCCTCCTCGAACGCAATTGGCGCGCGGACGCCGAGGCGGCGGTCCGCGGGCTGCTCGACGAGGCGGCGTACGGACGGGCATACGCCGAGGGCGGCGGCCTCTCCGTGGAGGAGGCCGCCGCCCTGCTGGACGACTGACGACCGACGCGAATCGACCCGGTCGCCCGGACCCGTTCCGCGCGGGGTCAGCTCTTGGTGGTGAACTTACGGATCGCGATCGGCGCCATGACGGCCGTGATCACTGCCGTCCACCCGAGGGTCACCCACAGGTCGTGGGCGACCGGGCCGCCGACCATCATCCCGCGGCAGGCGTCCGCGAGGGACGAGATCGGGTTCCAGTCGGTGAAGGCCTGGAGCCAGCCCGGCATCGACTCGGTCGGCGCGAAGATCGACGAACCGAACTGCAGCGGCATCATCACCAGGAAGCCCATGGCCTGCACGGCCTGCGCGCTCTTCATGGTCACGCCGAGCGTCAGGAAGATCCACATGAGGGCGGAGCCGAACAGCGCGGTCAGGCCGATGGCACCGAGCAGACCGGCCCAGCTGGTGATGTCGAAGCCGACGAGCAGCGCGACGATCATCAGGACCGTGGTGGCGACGAGGAGCCGCAGCATCTCGACGACCACCTTGGCCATGAGCACCGAGCCGCGGCCGATGGGCAGGGACCGGAAGCGGTCCATGATGCCCTTCTGGAAGTCCTCGTTGAAGCCGGTGCCGACGCCCTGCGCGATGTTCATGCTCATCATCGCGACCATGCCGGGGATCACGTACTGCACGTACGCGTCCTGGCCGCCGCCCATCGCGGAGCCGATCGAGCCGCCGAAGACGAACACGAACAGGAGCGTGAAGACGATCGGCATCAGGATCGCGTCGAACATCGACTCCGGGTCGTTGCGGATCCACAGCAGGTTGCGGCGGATCAGCGCGCCCGTGTGACGCAGATGGCCGCTCAGGCCGATCTTGGGGTCGGCCTCGACGGTGATCGTGGGGACCGCGGTGGGGCTCAGGGTGGTGGCACTCATACGGCGGCCTCCTCGAGTTCGGGCCTCGCGTCCTCCGGGGCGGAGGCCTTGTGGCCGGTGATGGACAGGAACACCTCGTCCAGGCTGGGCAGTTCGGTGGTGATGGAGCCGACCGTGATGCCTCGCGCGGTGACCGCGCCCACCACGGCGGTGAGCTGCTCGTCGCTGAGTACGGGGACCAGGACGCACCCGGACCGGGTGTCCACGGTGGTGGTGGCGAGGCCCGTGAGCCCCATGTCGTCTATCGCGTGCGCCAGCGGGCGCAGCTCCAGCTCGTCGGCCGGGCGGATGCGCAGGGTGCGGCCGCCGACCTTCGCCTTGAGCTCCTCGATGCCGCCACGCGCGATGACCTTGCCGTGGTCGACGACGGTCAGCTCGGAGGCCAGCTGCTCGGCCTCCTCCATGTACTGGGTGGTGAGCAGGACGGTGACGCCGTCGCGCACCATGCTCTGCACCTCGTCCCACACCTCGTTACGTGTACGGGGGTCGAGGCCGGTCGTCGGCTCGTCCAGGTAGAGGACGTGCGGGCGGCCGATCATCGACGCCGCGAGGTCGAGGCGGCGGCGCATACCGCCGGAGTACGTCTTCGCGGGGCGGGTGGCGGCGTCGGTGAGGCTGAACCGCTCGAGCAGGGCGTCGGCCCGGGCCTTGGCGTCCTTCCGGGACAGGTCGAGGAGCCGCCCGATCATGTAGAGGTTCTCGCGGCCGGAGATCTTCTCGTCGACCGAGGCGTACTGGCCGGTGAGGCCGATCACGCGGCGGAGCTGGCGCGGCTGGCGCACGGCGTCGTAGCCCGCCACGATCGCCGTGCCGGAGTCCGGGGTGATCAGGGTGGACAGGCACCGTACGAGGGTCGTCTTGCCCGCGCCGTTCGGCCCGAGCACGCCCATCACGGTGCCCTCGTGCACGTCCAGGTCCACGCCGTCCAGGGCCTTGGTCTCGCCGTAGTGCTTGACCAGTCCCCGCACGGACACGGCGACCGGGCGGTCGCTGCCGGGGCGGTCGCTGCGCGGGCGGTCGCCGCCCGGGCTGGTGTCGGGGTTCTTGTCGATTCGCGTCATGCCCACCACGCTGCCAGCCCCCACCGACAACCCACCGACACGCGACCGACAGGTCTCCGACGGGGGAGCGGTGGGGGTTACGGGGGCCGGGGGCCGCGGGGGCGGGTTTTTGGCTGTGTGTGGGTGGCCGATGGCCGATGGTCGATGGCTGTGGGGGTGGGGGAGTGGGGGCGACGGTGTGGGGTGCGGGGCGCGCGGTGCCGGGGCAGGGCAGGGGGCGCTTGACGTCAGTGTTGCGGCGCGGTGTGGTTCCGGGCCCTGCCGGGGCGGGCGCCCATGACTCCGATACGCGGCACCGCACTTCTCCGGCTGCGCCTGCCCACCTCCCACTACCCGCCCCCTCCGGGGGCTTCGGCCTGTCCGGGGTCGGGCGCCCGTGCCGGGGTGGGTGTGCATGGTGCCGGTGCGCGGCACCGCTCTTCTGCGGCTGCGCCTGCTCACCTCCCACCGCCCGCCCCCTCCGGGGGCTCCGGCTCGTCCGGAGTCCCGCGTCGGGGCGGTACCCGTCGTGATGGGTGCGCGGCACCGGGGGCCGCCTTGCCCACCCTGCCGCCCCAGGCGGCAGATTGCCCAAGTCGGTGACGGCCACCCGCTCGCTACCGCGGCAGGCGGGTCAACCCGGCTCGGCGGAGGCTGGGCCAAATCGAGCCCCTGCGGCGATTGAGCAGCGGGGTCCGGGGCGGAGCCCCGAGGGCGGCGGATGGTGGGCCGGTGGAGGCGGCCCGGCAGAGCGGGCGGCACCCCGCGGGGCCGAAGCCCCCGGAGGGGGCGGGTGGGTGGGAGATGAGCGGCGGCAGTGGCCCGGGCGGAGTGCGGGCGATTGCCTGCGGGTGGGCGGGCCACTCAAGCCTCTGCGGCGCTTGAGCAGCGGGGTCCGGGGCGGAGCCCCGAGAGCGGCGGACGGTCGACCGGCAAGGACGGCCCCGAGAGCGGCGGACGGTCGACCGGTGAGGCCCGGTGGACGGGCTACCCGTGAGGCCGGGCGCCGCCACCCACCCCACCGCCCCACCCGCGGAGCGTGCCGCGGCCCGCCGACGGGGGAAGATCGGCGGGCCGCGGTCGTACCGAATTGGCTCAGCGGACGGGTCACCCCCGCCCGGTGTGGCGCTCAGCGGAAGGGGCACCCCGCCCCGGGTGCGTGCTCAACGGACGGTTCGGCCCCGCCCCGGGTGCGCGCTCGACGGACGGGTCGCCCCCGCCCAGGGCCCCGCTCAGTGGACCGCGTGTTCCTCCTGAGGGAACGTTCCGCCGACGACGTCCTCCGCAAACGCCTTCGCCGCGTCGGACATCACGCCCCGCAGATCCGCGTACTGCTTCACGAACCGCGGCATCTTCCCGCCGGTGAGGCCGAGCGCGTCCGTCCAGACCAGGACCTGCGCATCCGTACCGGCCCCGGCGCCGATGCCGACCGTCGGGATGTGCAGCGTCCGCGTGACCTCGGCCGCCAGCTCCGCCGGGACCAGTTCGAGGACGACCGCGAACGCGCCCGCGTCCTGGACCGCCTTCGCGTCGCGCAGCAACTGCTGCGCCGCCTCCTCGCCGCGCCCCTGCACCCGGTAGCCCTGCGTGTTGACCGACTGCGGGGTCAGCCCGATGTGCGCCATGACCGGGATGCCGGCGTCGACGAGCAGCTTGATCTGGGCGTGCGAGCGCTCGCCGCCCTCCAGCTTCACCGCTCCGACCCCGGCCTCCTTCACCAGCCGCATGGCGGACCGGAGCGCCTGCGTGGGCCCCTCCTGGTAGGACCCGAAGGGCAGGTCGCCGACGATCAGCGCGCGGGACGTGCCCCGCACCACCGCCGCCGACAGCATCACCATCTGGTCCAGGGTCACCGGCACCGTCGTGTCGTACCCGAGGTGGCAGTTGCCCGCCGAGTCGCCGACCAGCATCACGGGAATCCCGGCCTCGTCGAAGACCGACGCCGTCATCGCGTCGTACGCGGTGAGCATCGGCCACTTCTCGCCCCGCTCCTTGGCGAGGCCGATGTCCCGGACGGATACGCGGCGCGAGCCCTTGCCCCCGTAGAGCACGGTGGACTTCTGGGCGTTCTGGGCGTTCTGGGCAGCCGAAAGCTCTGTGGGTTGCGTCATCGCAACGGCTCCTTCATGTCGTCTCGAGGCGCCCTGACGGCGTCCCCGGATCCCTTCCATGGTGGCACCGCGTGCCGCTCCCGCGCCAGGCCTCCTCCCGAACCCGCACCCCGCCCCGCCCGTACCCCGCCCACGTAAAGCCTCGGCAAGGCTTTTCCCGGGACTTTCAATACGAGACGGTCCCGTATCGAAATGGGTCTAGGGTCCTTCCCATGACCACTCCTGCCGCCTCCGACGACGACCCCCAGGGCGCCCAGGGCGCCCAGGGCTCCCCGGGTACCCGCGTGCCCGAGTCCGTGCACCGCCGTCGCTGGGTGATCCTCGGCGTGCTCATGCTGAGCCTGCTGATCGTCGTCCTCGACAACTCGATCCTGAACGTCGCGATCAAGACGATCTCGGCCCCCGAGCCCGTCGGCATCGGCGCCTCGCAGAGCGAGCTCGAGTGGGCCATCAACGCGTACACGCTCGTCTTTGCGGGCCTGCTCTTCACCGCCGGTCTGCTCGGCGACCGCATCGGACGCAAGAAGGTCCTCATCGGCGGCCTCGTCGTCTTCGGCATCGGCTCCGCCCTAGCCGCCGAGTCCGGCACACCCGTCCAACTCATCGCGTTCCGCGCGGTGATGGGCCTCGGTGCCGCCTTCGTCATGCCGGCCACGCTCGCCGTCCTGATGAACGTCTTCGAGCGCGACGAGCAGCCGAAGGCCATCGGCATCTGGGCGGGCGGCGTCGGGCTCGCCATCGCCATCGGGCCGATCACCGGCGGGCTGCTCCTCGACCACTTCTGGTGGGGCTCGGTCTTCCTCGTGAACGTGCCGATCGTGATCATCGCCATCGCGCTGATGCTCGCGCTCGTGCCGGACTCCCGGGACCCGAAGCCCGGCCGGATCGACCTCGTCGGCGTCGCGCTGTCCGTCGTCGGCCTCGTGCTGCTCGTCTACGGGATCATCAAGGGCGGCGACGAGGGCGACTTCACCAGCGTCCAGGTGCTGGCCACCATCGCCGCCGGACTCGCCGTGCTGGTGGCCTTCGTGCTGTACGAGAAGCGCAGCGACCACCCGTCGTTCGACATCAACCACTTCAAGAACAAGGTGTTCTCGGCCGCCATGGCCGGCATCGCGCTCGTCTTCTTCGCGATGATGGGCGTCACGTTCTTCGCGTCCTTCTACATCCAGAGCGTGCGCGGCTACTCGCCGTTGCAGACCGGCGCGTTCCTGCTGCCGCTGGCCGCCGCCCAGCTGATCTTCGCGCCGCGCGCCCGGCTCGTCGTCGACCGGCTCGGGGTGCGCGTCACCACGACCGGGGGCCTGGTGCTGCTCGCGGCCATGCTCGCCGCGTTCACGCTGCTCGACGAGGACAGCCCGATGTGGGTCATGGAGGTCATCTTCTTCTTCATGGGCACGGGCATGGCGCACGTCATGACGCCGACCAGCGTCGTGATCATGCAGTCGCTGCCGCGCGAGAAGGCGGGCTCGGCCTCCGCGCTCAGCAATACGTTCCGCCAGGTCGGCGGCGCGCTCGGGATCGCCGTGCTCGGCTCGGTGCTGTCCACGGCGTACAAGAACGGGATCGCGGACCAGTTGCTGCCGCTGCCCGCCGGGCTCCGGGACGCCGCGGGCGCGTCCATCGAGGCCACGCTCGGCGTCGCCGAGAAGCTCGGGCCGCGCGGCGAGGCGCTGGCCGGGGCGGCGAACGACTCGTTCGTGCACGCCATGCACATCACCGCGCTGTGCGGGGCGGGCGTCGCGCTGCTCAGCGCCGTGCTCACCGGGCTCTTCCTGCCGCGCAAGCCCAAGGACCCGCCGGCCGAGCAGAGCGGCGAGCAGCCGGAGAAGGTCGGTGCGGGCCACTGAACCCGCCCTGAGCTGCTGATTGAGAGAATGCGCCGGGTGGCCCGCCGCGACGGCGGTCCCCGGGGCGTGGTGAAAGGCGGAGCGCGGTGGACGCGGGCACGGGCACGGAACGGGCCGAGGGCCGGACGCGGCGGCGAAGGCCCCCCGGGACCTCCGGGACCTCCGGAACCTCCGGAACCTCCGGGACCTCCGGGACCTCCGGGACCTCCGGGACCTCCGGGACCTCCGGGACCTCCGGGACCTCCGGGACCTCCGGAACTCCCCGGCCCTCGGAGCGGGCCGCCCCCGCCCGCGGCCGTCCCCGCAGCGAGGCGGTCGAGCAGGCGATCATCGAGGGCGTCATCCAGTTGCTGGAACAGGGCGTGCCGCTCACCGAGCTGTCCATCGAGCGCATCGCCCGCACCGCAGGCGTCGGCAAGGCCACCATCTACCGGCGCTGGAGCGGCAAGGAGGAACTCTTCGTCGACGTCGTCGCCACCATCGAGGAGCCCGATCCCGCCGACCTTCCGGGCACCTCGATGCGCGACGACCTCGTCCGGCTCCTGGAGCACATGCGCAGACGGGGCCTGAGCATGCGCACCTCCGCGCTGCTGCACAACGTCCTCGCGCAGATGAAGACGCTGCCGCGGCTCTGGGGCGCGTACCAGGAGCTCGTCGTGGAACCCAGGCGGCGCGTGACGCACGACGTCGTGCGGCGCGGGGTCGAGGACGGCGAGCTGCCCGCCGGCACGGACATCGAGTTCGCCGCGGACCTGTTCACCGGGCCGATGCTGCTGCGCACGGTCATGCGGTCCGACGCACCGCTCGCGGACGATCTGGCCGAGCGGATCGTCGACACGGTGCTGGCGGGATTGCGCGCGGTGTCGCGGGGGGCTTGATCGTGTGCGGGTTTCGTCACAAGGCGGGGTCCGGGGCCGCCACCCGGAACTCAGGACGCCGCCGCACACGTCCCCCAGACCGTAGAGGAACGGAAAGCCGCTGCTCATCCCCTACTGTTTCGGGCTAGGGCAGCGGGCACGGCAGAGTTGAGGCGACGACGGCATGGCGCAGGCGTACAAGGGTGGCGACGGCAGCGGGACGGGGACCGCGGGGCCGGGGGCCCGGCCGGGACGTCAGGGCGGCCGACCGCTGGGCGGCCGCGGGTACTGGCGGCGCGGCATCGTTCTCGCGGTGCTCGCGATCCTGCTGGCGCTGGTCATGCTGCTGCACGCGCAGATCCCCAACACGATCGGCAACCTCGGCTCGCTGACCGAGACGTTCCTGCCGTGGCTGGGCGCCTTCGTTCCGGTGCTGCTCGTCCTGGGTCTCGTACGGAGGTCGGCGACCGCGGTGGTCGCGGTGCTCGCCCCGGCGATCGTCTGGTTCAACCTCTTCGGCGGGCTGCTCACCGACAAGACGGGCAGCGGCGGCGATCTGACCGTCGTCACGCACAACGTCAACGCCGAGAACGCCGATCCGGCCGGTACCGCGAAGGACGTCGCCGCGTCCGGCGCGCAGGTCGTCGCCCTGGAGGAGGTGACGGCCCAGGCGCTGCCGGCGTACCGGGACGCGCTCGCGAGCGCCTACCCGTACCACGCGGTCAAGGGCACGGTCGGGCTGTGGAGCAAGTACCCGCTCTCCGACACCCGGCCCGTCGACATCAAGCTGGGCTGGACGCGGGCGCTGCGCACGACCGTCGAGGCGCCACAGGGCAAGGTCGCGGTGTACGTCGCCCACCTGCCGTCGGTGCGTGTGAAGCTCGACTCCGGGTTCACCGCCAGCCAGCGCGACAAGAGCGCGGACGCGCTCGGCGAGGCGATCGCCGACGAGCCGATCGAGAAGGTCGTGCTCCTCGGTGACCTGAACGGGACCATGAACGACCGCGCCCTGAACGGCGTCACCGCGCAGATGCGTTCCACGCAGGGCGCGGCGGGGAGCGGCTTCGGGTTCAGCTGGCCGGCCGCGTTCCCGATGGCGCGCATCGACCAGATCATGGTCAAGGGTGTGGAGCCGGTCACGTCGTGGACGCTGCCGCGGACCGGGAGCGACCATCTGCCGATCGCGGCGCGGGTCGACTTGTGACGTCGAGCGGTCGGCCGTTCGTCACGGCGCCTTAACCTCGCGGAATAGTCGATGGGCGAGACTTTGTTCCGTACGTAAACTTACGTACTCCGCAGGTACGCGTTCACATACGGACGCACGTACGCGTGTACGCACGTATCCCTCCCGCCGTCGCAACCGAAAGTTCCTCCATGCCCCTCGCCCTGCTCGCGCTCGCCGTGGGCGCCTTCGGCATCGGCACGACCGAGTTCGTCATCATGGGCCTGCTGCCCAACGTCGCCGACGACCTGGGCATCTCGATCCCGGACGCCGGACACCTCGTCTCCGCGTACGCGCTCGGGGTGGTCATCGGCGCGCCGCTGCTCGCCGCGGTCACCGCGCGGATGCCGCGGCGCCGGGTCCTCATCGGCCTGATGGCGCTGTTCGTCGTCGGCAACGCGGTGTCGGCGGCGGCTCCGGACTACCACTCGCTGATGCTCGCCCGCTTCGTCAGCGGACTGCCGCACGGAGCGTTCTTCGGCGTCGGCGCGGTCGTCGCCACCTCGCTGGTGGCCCCGGAACGCAAGGCCCGCTCGGTCTCCCTCATGTTCCTCGGACTGACCATCGCGAACGTCGTCGGTGTGCCCGCCGCGACGGCGATGGGCCAGCAGCTGGGCTGGCGCGCCACGTTCCTCGCGGTCAGCGCGATCGGCCTGGTCGCGATCGCGGCGCTGCTGGCGCTGGTCCCGGCGGACCACGGCCACGGCGAGACGGCCGCGGGCCTGCGGGGCGAACTGCGCGCCCTGAAGTCCCTTCCGGTCTGGCTCGCGCTCGGCACGACCGTCGCCGGCTTCGGCGCGCTCTTCGCGGCGTACAGCTACATCACGCCGATGCTGACGGACGCGGCGGGCTACGCGGAGGCGTCCGTGACCGTGCTGCTCGCGCTCTTCGGCGTCGGCGCCACGATCGGCAACCTCATGGGCGGCCGCCTCGCGGACCACTCCCTGCGCGGCACGCTCTTCGGCGGCCTCACGTCCCTGGCCGTGGTCCTGGCCTTCTTCCCCCTCCTCATGCGTACGGAGTGGAGCGCGGCCCTGGCCGTCTTCCTCCTCGGCATGGCGGCGTTCACGACGGGCTCCCCGCTCCAGCTGATCGTGATGGAGAAGGCCTCCGCGGCCCCCTCCCTCGCCTCGTCCGCCAACCAGGCGGCCTTCAACCTGGCCAACGCCGGCGGCGCCTGGATCGGCGGCCTCACCCTCGCCGCGGGCTTCGCAGTCACCTCCCCGGCCATCGCGGGCGCGGCCCTGGCGGTCCTGGGCGTGGGCGTCGCATTGGTCGCGTACGCGGTGGACCGGGGCCGCGGCACGGCGACACCGGGACGCTTGGTGGCCTCGCACGTCCCGGTGGAACAGGACGCGGTGCGGCGCTGACAGGCGGGGAAGTTGGGCCCTACACGTAAGGCCTTTCTGCCTGCTTTCTGCGCGATTCTCCGGGATTACGGTTACGTGTCCCTTGTGAAGCCGTAGAAAGTCGACTCACCATGACCACGCCCGAGTACGCCGCTCCGTCCCCGCAGGACCCCAAGAAGAAGACCTGGGTCCGGCGCCACAAGTTCGTGACCGGAGTGGCCGGTCTCGCCATCGTCGGCGGCACGATCGCCGCGACGAGCGGTGGCGAGCAGGCCGAGGCGGAGGCGAAGGCGTCGTCGTCCTCGGCCGCCAAGAGCTCCGAGAGCGAATCCAAGAAGGACGAGCCGCTGTCGGTGTCGTCGAACAAGCTCAACGCGCCCAAGGATGATGTTGAGTTGGGTGACGTCACGGTCGACGATCTGGGCACGCCCCAGGTGGATCTGACCATCACCAACCACTCGTCGAAGACGTCGGACTACATGATCGACGTCGAGTTCCTGGACGCCAACGGCAAGCGCATCGACACCGGCACTGCCGTCGAGAACGCCGTCGCCGCCGACCAGGAGGTCGACACTCAGGCCGGAGGGCTGGAGCAGGCTCCCAGCGGCACCGTCACCGCCAAGGTCCTCACCGTCGACCGGTTCGCCACGGCCGGTTCCTGAGGGTCTGCAGGAAAGAGGGCGGGGTACGCGCGCGTGCCCCGCCCTCGGGGTGTCAGGCCCGGTAGCCCAGGACCGTCATCATGCCTGCCTCCGAGTGGTAGACGTTGTGGCAGTGGAGCATCCACAGGCCGGGGTTGTCCGCGTCGAAGTCGGCCGTGACGGTGGCGTTCGGGAGGACGATCGCCGTGTCCTTGCGGGGGCCGTTCGGCAGGGTGAAGGTGTGGCCGTGCAGGTGGACCGGGTGCCACATGGACGTCGTGTTGGTGAAGAGCAGACGGACGCGTTCGCCCGCGCGCAGCGGGTAGCGCTGGTCCGGGTCGTACGGCTTCTTGTTGAACGCCCAGTCGTACTTGGCCATCCCGCCCGTGAGGCGGAGCTTGATCGTGCGGTCCGGCTTGCGGGAGGGCAGGGTCACTGAGTCGTCCGCGCGGAGCTTGTCCGCCGTCAGGAGGCGGCCGTTCAGCTCCTTGGGGTGGACAGCCGCCTTCGGTGTCGAGCCCGAGGCCGTGCGCAGTACCGCGAGGGCCGACGCCTTCTTGCCCTCCGCGAGCGCCGTCAGCGGGAACACCCCGTCGCCCGCCGTCACCAGCACGTCGTACCGCTCGCCCATCCCGAGCAGCAGCGCGTCCGTCTTCGCGTGCCGCACCGGGAAGCCGTCCGTGTGCGTCACGGTCATCTCGTGGCCGCCGAGCGCGACGCGGAACGCCGTGTCGCCGCCCGCGTTGACGAACCGGATCCGGATGCGGTCGCCGGGGCGGGCCTCGAAGGATGAAGGGGCTTGTGGGGTACGGCCGTTGACCAGGTAGTGGGGGTATTTCACGTCGCCCGCGTCGCCGCCCAGCAGGTCGCTCTTCGCGCCCATCATCATGCGGGACGGGCCGGCCGGCTTCTTCTTCTCCTTCTTCTCCTCCTCCGTACGCATCGACATGCCTTCCATTCCCGGCATGTCGTGGCCCGAGTGGCCGCCGCCGGATGAGCCGGACGAGCCGTCTCCGTGGTCCATCCCCGCACGAAGCTCCTTGAGCACCGCGTCCGGCGTCGAGCCGGCCACCCCGTCGACCCAGTCGTCGAGGACGACCACCCACTCCTTGTCGTAGGAGAGCGGCTCCTTCGGGTCCTCCACGATCAGCGGCGCGTACAGCCCGCGGTCCTGCTGCGTGCCGGAGTGCGGGTGGAACCAGTACGTGCCGGGGTGCGCCACCTTGAAGCGGTACGTGAAGTCGGCGCCCGGCGCGATCGGCTTCTGGGTGAGGCCCGGTACGCCGTCCATGTCGTTGCGCAGCGCGAGGCCGTGCCAGTGCATCGACGTGGGTTCGGGCAGGTGGTTGGCGAGGGTGAGGGCGAGTGTGTCGCCGGCGGTGACGCGCACCTCCTTGCCGGGGAGGTCGCCGCCGTACGACCAGGACTTGACGGTGCGGTCGCCGAGGTCGAGCCGGGTCTCGGCCGCCGTGAGCCTGACCTCGCGGACCCGGCCGCCGGAGCCGCGCTTCTTCTCGGCCGCGGCGACCTCCTTGCCCGCCGGGTCGAGGTAACCCTGGGGCGCGGCGCCGTTCGCCGCGTGGCCTCCGTGGCCGGACGACGAACCGGAACAGGCCGCCAGGGCGCCCGTCCCGGCCACGGCGACCGCTGCGCCGAGCAGGGTGCGTCGAGTGGGGGTGCGCGGAGTCTCCTTGCGCATGCGTGTGTACCTCGCTGTCGATGAAGCTGTCGGTGAAGGTGGATTCAGGCGTGCGAGATCGCGCGCAGGCCTAAATGCGCAGTACCGACAGCCGGGACAGGAGACTTCGCGGCGGGGGAGGGTTCGGGCGCGGGGCGAGGGCGAGGCCGCGGGACCGCGGCCCCGGCGCCACCGCCGCGAGCAGCGGCCGCAGCACCCACACCGTCAGCAACAGCAGCGTGAACGAACCGAGCACGGCAAGGCACACGTTCAGCGGATCCATGCCGCCGTGGCCGGGGGAGTCGGGGCGCTCGTGCACCGTGGTGGCGGAGGGGTCGGCGGTGGCGGCGTACGGGGCGCCGTGCTCGGCCCCCGCGCCGTGCTCCGCCGCTACACCGTGCTCCGCCGCAGCACCGTGTTCCACTGCCACACCGTGCTCCGCCGCCGCGACGTGCGCACCGCCCATCGGCATCGCCCCGTCGTGCCCCGCCCCGTGCCCCGACGGATGCCCCAGCGTATGCATCCCGACGACCCCGAAGAGCAGCGCGGCGAACAGCAGCAACCGCTGCCACCGCCCGGTGCCGCTCCGTGTCCTCGCCATGCCCCGCACCTTACCCCCACCCGGTATCCCGCGACGTGCGGCCTCCCCCTCCCGCCCCGATCATGAGCCCATGACGACTGCGGACAACCCAGGACAAAGTGACCGGATCGCGGACGACGGCAACCGCCGCCAGTTCATCTCCTGGGTCACTCTCGGCCTGATGACCACGGCCTCCGTCGCCAGCCTGCGGCCCTCGCCCTCCATGGCCCTGTACGGACTCGCCGCGATCTTCCTCTACCTCCTGCCCGCCGTCGTCTTCCTGCTGCCCACGGCTCTCGTCGGCGCCGAACTGGCCTCCGGCTGGACGGGCGGCATCTACCGCTGGGTCAGCGAGGCGCTCGGCAAACCGCTCGGGTTCATCGCCGTGTGGTGCCAGTTCGCGATGACCATCGCGTACTACCCGAGCCTGCTCGCCTACGTGGCGTCCACCTTCGCGTACGTCATCCACCCGAGCCTCGCCGAGAACGGCCTGTACGTCGCGATCTGCATCGTCGTCCTCTACTGGGCGGGCGTGTACGTGAGTTCGCGCGGCACGAAGACCATCGCGGGGCTGTCCTCCCTCGGGCTCATCATCGGCACGCTCATCCCGGGCGTCGTGCTCGTCGTCCTCGGGATCGTCTTCCTCGGACAGGGCAATCCGTCCGCCGCCCCGATGACCGCCGACCACTGGCTGCCGCCGTGGACGGGCCTGGCCAGCCTCGTCCTCATCGTCAACAACTTCCTGTCGTACGCGGGCATGGAGATGAACGGCGTGCACGTGTCCTCGCTGCGCAGCCCGCGCGCCGAGTACCCGCGCTCGATCTTCCTCGCGACCGGCCTCGTACTCCTGATCTTCATCCTGCCCGCCCTCGCGATCAGCTGGGTGATGCCCGCGAAGCAACTCAGCCTGACCGCGGGGCTCATGCAGGCGTTCCAGGCGTTCTTCGACCACTTCGGGGTCGGCTGGATGACGCGGATCGTCGGCGTGATGCTGGTGTGCGCGGCGCTCGGCGGCATGCTGACGTGGCTCGCCGGACCCGCGAAGGGGCTCGTGCTGCTGTCCCGGCAGGAGGGCTATCTGCCGCCGTTCCTGCAGAAGTTCAACAAGTACGGCGTTCCGCAGAACGTGATGGTCGCGCAGGGGGTTCTCACCACCCTCATCGGCGTGCTCTACGCCTTCAGCGACAACGTCTCCAGCCAGTACTGGATGTTCTCCGTCATCACGATCCAGATCTATCTGGTCGCGTATCTGCTGATGTTCGTGGCCGTCGTGCGGCTGCGGCGCTCGCAGCCGGACGTGCCGCGCGGCTTCGTCGTCCCGGCCGTCACCGCCGTCGCGGGCGTCGGCTTCGTGGCCTCCGTGCTCGCGCTCGTGATCGGCTTCGTACCGCCGGACCAGTACGACACCGGGCCGCTGTGGCGGTATCTGCTGATCGTCGGCGGCGGGCTGCTGCTCCTCGGCATCGCGGCGCCGGTCGCGTTCCTCAAGTTCCGCAAGCCGAGCTGGATCCACCCCGACCACCGGGACCCGGTCGTCGGCGAACAGGGCTGAGCCCCGGTGGTCCGGGCGAGCGCCCGCCCGGACCACCGGGGCCGTCGTGACGTCAGCGGCGGTACGAGTTCACGTAACCCGGGGCCGGCGAGCCGACCCCCGTCACGTCGTCGTAGCCCCTGACGGCCTTCAGGGAGGCGTCCTTGCCGAGGCCGCGCACCGAGGTGAGCAGGCCCTCCGACGCGTCGTAGCTGTTGGCGTAGTCGACGCGGACCACGGCGAGGTCCTTGCCGGTCGGCTTGTCGACCACGTCGTGGTACTTCGCCGTGCCGTACCGCTCGTAGAGCGCCGGGTTCGCGAAGCCGAGCGCCTTGCCGCCGCCCGTCTGCTGCGCGAGCGCCTGCACGCCCGCGATGACCGGCGCGGCGAGGGAGGTGCCGCCGATGCGGTACTCGTCGTAGCCGAGCGAGCCGTCGGGCAGGGTCTGCGTCTGCCCCACCAGGAAGCCGGTGTTCGGGTCGGCGATGGCGGAGATGTCCGGGACGACGCGGTTCGCGCCGCCGTTGGCCTTCGCGAGCGCGTCCGGCACGACGCCCTTCTGGTAGCCGGGCTGCGCGACCGTCCTGCTGGTGCCGCCGCCCGCCCCCGAGGTGTACGCGCCGGGGAAGTCGGTCCAGCTCTTGCCGTCCGCCGCCAGGTCGGACTTCAGCGTGCCCCAGCCGGTCTCCCACTGGTACGTGTCGCCCTTGCCGACGGCGAGGGAGGTGCCGCCGACCGCCGTGACCCACGCCGAGTTGGCGGGCGTGTCGACCTGCTTGGTGCCCGTCGACGCGACGTTGTCGCCGTTGTCACCGGACGAGAAGTAGAAGCCGATGCCTTCGACGGCGCCCAGCTGGAACACCTGGTCGTACGCGGCGGCCAGCTCGGGCGTCTGGTTGGCCTCGATGTCGCCCCAGGAGTTGGAGACGATGTCGGCGAGGTGGTGGTCGACGACCTTGCCGAGCGAGTCGAGCAGATCGTCGTCGTAGCAGGAGGCGGCGCCCACGTACGTGATGTCGGCGGCCGGGGCCGTCGCGTGCACGGCCTCGACGTCGAGGGTCTCCTCGCCGTACCAGCCGGCCGCGTCGCACTCCTTGGTCCTCGTGTACTTCTTCGGCAGCACCTGCTTGAGCTGCCCGGTGCTGTAGCCCGCGTCGCCGTGCTTCTTCGCGTACGTCGCCGCGTCCTTGGCGATGGTCGGCGAGGCGTACGCGTCGGTGATCGCGACCTGCACGCCCTTGCCGGTCGCCTTCCCGGCGCCGTACGCGGCACGCAGCTGCTTGCCGGTGTAGCCCTTCGGGGCGTACGGGACCTTGCCGCCGTACGCGTCCGGGAGGGTGCTCGCGGTGTTCGATCCGTAGTACGTGGAGAACGGGCCCGCGTTGCGGAACACGGCGCTGGGCGGCGGCAGTTGGTTCTTCTTCGTCGCCTTGTGCGGGGCGCTGTCGAGGCCGGTGACGGTGAGCACGGCGCCGTCGAGGGACGCGGGCACGGAGGCGGCGCCGGACGGGGCGCGGTAGGTGTGGCCGCCCTTCGTGTAGTCGTGCAGCTGCGTGCCGAAGGCCTTCTCGGTGGCGGCCACGTCGCCCGACACGGAGAGGTAGCGCGCGGTGGATCCGGTCACGGTCAGGCCCGCGGACTTCAGCCAGGCCGTGACCCCGGCTATCTGCTCCTTCGTCGCCCCGAAGCGGCCGCGCGCCTCCTTGGCGCTCAGATACTTCTGGTAGCTGTCCGACTTCGGTTCGGACACGTCCTTCGCGTACCGGGCGAGGCCCTTCGCGTCCCGGCCCGCGAGGTAGACGCGCGCGGTGACGTTGCCGCCGTCCGCGGTGTCGCCCTTGTCGGCGGCGCCGGTGGCCCACAGCGGCCGGGTGCCGGAAAGGGTGTCGCGGCCGTCCGGCTGGGCGTGGGCGGGCGCGGCGAGGGCGAGGGCGCCGGCCAGCAGCGGAAGGGTGGCCGCGAGGCTCAGGCCCGCCCGGGTGCGGCGTGCGCCGCGATTGGATCTATTGGATCTCATGTGGAACCCCCTGGATAGCCCCTGGACAGAGGTACCTGGACAGAGGTGCTGGAGCTGCGAAGGTGAATGTGTAATGCACACGCGGACGGCCCCACTCTCGCCAGCAAGCGTTCACGCGGGGGAAATGGAACAATCAAGAAGGCGTCAAGTCGGCTCAACTACGGTCGGGATAAGCCGATTTGGCCGCATCGCGGGATGCGCCACGGGGTGCATCAGGGGGTGCGTCACGAGGTGCGGCGGGCCGGTCGCGCGGGCCCGCGACGGCCGCCCGACGGCACGGCCCGGAAGGCGGGCACTATGACGCCGAGGGCTTCGGCAGGCACTATGAACACATCACCGGCCGATCAGCGACGATCAAGGTCGGCAACGCGCCGGAAACGGGCGTGTGGTGGGATGTGACCAGGCCCTCCAAACGGCGTGGGAGCAGTAGGCCTGACCAGCAAGGATGGGTGGAAGCGAAAGATGGACAAGCAGCAGGAGTTCGTGCTCCGCACCCTGGAGGAGCGCGACATCCGGTTCGTACGTCTGTGGTTCACGGACGTGCTGGGCTTCCTCAAGTCGGTGGCCGTGGCCCCGGCCGAGCTGGAACAGGCGTTCGACGAGGGGATCGGCTTCGACGGCTCCGCCATCGAGGGCTTCGCCCGCGTATACGAGTCCGACATGATCGCCAAGCCGGACCCGGGCACCTTCCAGGTCCTGCCGTGGCGCGCGGAGGCCCCCGGCACGGCCCGCATGTTCTGCGACATCCTGATGCCCGACGGCTCGCCGTCCTTCGCCGACCCGCGCTACGTCCTGAAGCGGGCCCTCGCCAAGACCTCCGACCTCGGCTTCACCTTCTACACGCACCCCGAGATCGAGTTCTTCCTGCTCAAGGACAAGCCGCTGGACGGCACCCGCCCGGTGCCCGCCGACACCTCCGGCTACTTCGACCACACCCCGCAGAACGTGGGCATGGACTTCCGCCGCCAGGCGATCACGATGCTCGAGTCGATGGGCATCTCGGTCGAGTTCAGCCACCACGAGGGCGCGCCGGGCCAGCAGGAGATCGACCTGCGCTACGCCGACGCGCTCTCCACGGCGGACAACATCATGACGTTCCGCCTGGTCATGAAGCAGGTGGCGCTGGAACAGGGCGTCCAGGCGACGTTCATGCCGAAGCCCTTCTCCGAACACCCCGGCTCCGGCATGCACACGCACCTGTCCCTCTTCGAGGGTGACAGGAACGCCTTCTACGAGTCGGGCGCCGAGTACCAGCTCTCCAAGGTCGGCCGCTCCTTCATCGCGGGCCTGCTGCGCCACGCGGCGGAGATCTCGGCCGTCACCAACCAGTGGGTGAACTCCTACAAGCGCATCTGGGGCGGCTCCGAGCGCACGGCGGGCGCCGGCGGTGAGGCCCCGTCCTACATCTGCTGGGGCCACAACAACCGCTCGGCCCTCATCCGCGTCCCGATGTACAAGCCCGGCAAGACGGGCTCGGCCCGCGTCGAGGTCCGCTCCATCGACTCGGGCGCCAACCCGTACCTCACGTACGCCGTCCTCCTCGCGGCCGGCCTCAAGGGCATCGAAGAGGGCTACGAACTCCCGCCGGGCGCCGACGACGACGTCTGGGCCCTCTCCGACGCGGAACGCCGCGCCATGGGCATCGAGCCCCTCCCCCAGAACCTCGGCGAGGCCATCGCCCTGATGGAACGCTCCGAACTGGTCGCGGAGACGCTGGGCGAGCACGTCTACGACTTCTTCCTCCGCAACAAGAAGCAGGAGTGGGAGGAGTACCGCTCGGAGGTCACGGCGTTCGAGCTGCGGAAGAACTTGCCGGTGCTGTAAGGGCAGGTCAGAGCGGTTTCGCACCGCATCAGGCTTTCGGGGCCGCCGGTCTGTGACCGGCGGCCCTGCCGTGTGTGGTGGGAGCGGCAGGGGATCGGCGGCGTCGAGCGAGCAGGCCGCTGCTGCGGGGCGGGCGCACGGGAGGGCTGTGCTGGCCGAATGGCACTGCTCTCTGTAATCGCATCCTTACGTCATGTCGGTGGTGCGTGCTGTCATATGACTGGAGCGGGGTTGCGCCAACGCATTTGGTCTGAGGGGGAGTTCGTTCATGGGGGCACGGGGTGAGGACTGTGTGATCGGCGGAGAAGGGCTGCGGCCACCGCGTGCGTCCCGTTGAGCGGCCGTCGCCCGGCGCGGCGCACGGCCCGCCGTCGGCTGTCCGGGCGATCCAGTGCAAGCACCGCCACCACGGCGACCGACGGCACGGTCCTGATCAGAAGGGGAGGTGGGCCACGTGATCCTGACGCTCAACGTCGCGGTCCTGCTGGCCGTGATCATCTACTTCCGCATAGGTCGGAAGGGCCAGTTCCAGAGCAAGGCCAACCAGTGGACGACCGTGTTCATCGTGCTGGTGTTCGGCGTGCTGATCGCGCCGACCGGGTTCGGGCAGGGGATTCTCGCCGTCCTGGGCAACGTCGTGCAGAGCATCTCGGCCGCCGGCAGCCCGTGAGGGACTGGTCTGCCGAGGCAGGGGCGAACGTTGCGGGACCCGCCCGGTCTACAACGCGTCCCGCAACGGCACAGCGGAGCGCTTTCGGTATTCCTGGATGGACCAGCCGTTGCCGTCCGGGTCGGTGAAGTGCATGAAGGTGCCGCCGTCGTCGGGGGCGTACTGGACCGGTTCCGAGACGTCGAGGCCGCGGGCGCGGAGTTCCTCGTAGGCCGCCTTGATGTCGGCGACGCACAGTTGCAGGCCGTGGTACGTGCCCGGGGTCGCGGTGCCCGTCGGGGACGGGACGCCGGCGGCGAGGGTGACCGAGCAGCCGGAGCCGGGCGGCGTGAGCTGGACGATGCGGGCGCCCGGCATCACCTCGCGGTCGACGTCGCAGCGGAAGCCGACCTTGTCGACGTAGAAGGCTTTGGACCGGTCGATGTCCGACACCGGCAGGCCGATTACCTCAAGGGTCATTTCCATGGGGACAAGGTAGGGGCGAATCGCCGGTTCCGGGCCCCCGTGGACACCGGTGCTCAGCGTTCCGACAGGGGGGCCGGTGCCTCCTGGACCGTCCAGCCGTTGCCGTCCGGGTCCGTGAAGAACATGAACGAGTTCCACACCTCGCCGGGGCCCTCCTGCCACCCCTGCGGCCCCGCGTGCTGCACCGGGCTCACGTCGACGCCGCGCGACAGCAGTTCCTCGCGCGCCGCCGCGATGTCGGTGACGCAGACCTGGAGGCCGGTGAGCGAGCCGGGGGCCAGGGGCTGCTGGCCGGGCGCCCCGGGCAGGCCCTCCGCCAGGGAGACCGAGCAGCGCGAGCCCGGCGGCGTCAGCTGCACGATGCGGATGCCGGGGGCCACCTGGCTGTCCAGGTCGACCTTGAAGCCCACCTTGTTCGCGTAGAAGTCCTTGGCGCGGTCCACGTCGGAGACGGGGACGACGATCACCTCAAGGGTCCACTCCATGGCCTGTCCTCTCATCGGGTGCGCGGCGGTCACTCGAACCGCCAGCGGGTCTGCGTGAACTGGTCGCCCTTGCCGAAGCCGAAGACCGTGCGCGGCGTCACCGCGTAGACCAGGGAGGGTCCTTCCTGGCCCTGGAACGCGCCGTCGGCACGGACCTCGAAGTGCCAAGCCGGACCGTACTTCGCCTCCCACGCCTTGGCGAGGGAACGCAGCCGTTCCGTTTCGGTGATCCGCACCGCCCGCCCCTCGACCACCACGTCGAAGCCCGCGGCCCAGGCGTTCGTGCCGGTGGTGAGGACGACCTCGGGGTTCTCCGCGACGTTGAGCGACTTGCGCTCGCGCTCGCCGGAGGTGAAGTGCAGGGCGCCGTCCAGCCAGACGGCGATGAGCGGCGTGACATGGGGGCGTCCGTCGGGGCGCACCGTGGAGATCCAGAACAGTTCGGCGCCGGTCAGCAGCCGTTCGGCCGTCGCCCATGGGGTGGGTTCGGCGCCGGGGGAGCTGTAGCGCGGGTCGATCGACGTGTGCGGCGGGCCGGCGTCGGTGTGGGCGTCGTACTCCATCGTGGGCGGTCCTTTCCTTGTACGTGGCCACTCGTACACAAGTGGGGACCTGCCACGCCGCCACAACTCATCGGTGCGGCTCGCAGCGCAGTAGGCTCAAGGCCACCGTTGATCGAACAGGAGGCCGGGCGATGATGTCGGTGCCGCACGAAGGGGGACGGTGGACGGGCGGCCGCAGAAGCAGCACCTTCACCCGGCTGCTGCGACTCGGCTTCACCGATCCGTCCACCGCCGAGCGGCTGCTCGACGCCCCCGCCCTGTCCGCCGTGCGCGCCGACCCGCTGCTCCTGGACGCGCTCGGCGGCGCCGCCGACCCGGACCTGGCGCTGCTCGGACTCGTCAGGCTGGTCGAGGCGCAGGACGACGAGACGGCGCGGCGCGAACTGCTCGACACGCTCGTCGCGGCGAAACCGCTGCGCGACCGGCTGCTCGGCGTGCTCGGTTCCTCCGAGGCGCTGGCCGACCACCTGGCCCGGCACTCGAAGGACTGGCGGGCCCTGGTCACGTACGAGTCGAACGATCTGCACCCCGGTGTGGAGGAGTTCGAGCAGGGGCTCGCCGAGGCCACCGACGAGGTGTCGCTGCGCGTCGCCTACCGGCGCTGCCTGCTGTCCATCGCCGCCCGCGACGTGTGCGGCACGACCGACATCACCCAGACCGCCGCCGAACTCGCCGACCTGGCGACGGCCACCCTGCGCGCGGCCCTCGCCATCGCCCGCACGGCGTCCCCCGCCGACGCCGCGCTGTGCCGGCTCTCCGTCATCGCGATGGGCAAGTGCGGCGGCCACGAGCTGAATTACGTGTCCGACGTCGACGTCATCTTCGTCGGGGAGCCCGCCGACGGGTCCGCCGACGAGGGCAAGGCGATCCAGGCCGCCACCCGGCTCGCCTCGCACATGATGCGGATCTGCTCCGACACCACCGTCGAGGGCACCATCTGGCCGGTCGACGCCAACCTGCGCCCCGAGGGGCGCAACGGGCCGCTCGTACGCACCCTCTCCTCGCACCTCGCCTACTACCAGCGCTGGGCCAAGACCTGGGAGTTCCAGGCGCTGCTCAAGGCCCGCCCGGTCGCCGGCGACCTCGACCTCGGCGAGGAGTACGTCGCGGCCGTCTCGCCGATGGTGTGGCAGGTGTCCGAGCGGGAGAACTTCGTGCCCGACGTGCAGAAGATGCGCAAGCGGGTCGTCGCGAACATCCCGGTCGGCGACGTGGACCGCGAGCTGAAGCTCGGCCCCGGAGGCCTGCGCGACGTCGAATTCGCCGTGCAGCTCCTCCAGTTGGTGCACGGGCGCGCGGACTCCGCGCTGCGCAGCGGCACGACTCTGAACGCGCTCGCCGCGCTCGCCGACGGCGGCTACGTGGGCCGGGTCGACGCCGTGCAGCTCGACGACGCGTACCGGTTCCTGCGCACGCTCGAACACCGCATCCAGCTCTACAAGTTGCGCCGCACCCACCTGGTGCCCGAGGACGATGCCGACCTGCGCCGCATCGGCCGCTCGATGGGCATGCGCACGGAACCCATCACGGACCTCAAGCGGGCCTGGAAGCGGCACACGTCCGTCGTCCGCCGCCTGCACGAGAAGCTGTTCTACCGGCCGCTGCTCGACGCCGTCGCCCAACTCGCCCCCGGTGAGACCCGGTTGCGTGCCGATGCCGCCCGCGAGCGCCTCGTCGCGCTCGGGTACGCCGACCCGAGCGCCGCCATGCGCCACCTGGAGGCGCTGGCCTCCGGCGTCAGCCGCAAGGCCGCCATCCAGCGGACGCTGCTCCCGGTGCTGCTCGGCTGGTTCGCGGACTCCGCCGACCCGGACGCGGGACTCCTCAACTTCCGCAACGTCTCGGACGCGCTCGGCAAGACGCCCTGGTACCTGCGGCTGCTGCGCGACGAGGGCGCCGCCGCCGAGAACCTCGCGCGGATCCTGTCCGCCGGACGCCTCGCCCCCGACCTCCTCATGCGCGCCCCCGAAGCGGTGGCGCTGCTCGGCGACGAGCGGGGCCTGGAGCCGCGCGGGCACGCCCAGTTGGAGCAGGAAGTGCTCGCGGCGGTGCGGCGCGCGGACGGCGGCGAGCAGGCGGTCACCTCGGCGCGCGCGGTGCGCCGCCGGGAGCTGCTGCGGACGGCCGCCGCCGACATCATCGCCTCGTACGGCACCGAGGACACCCCCGCCGTCGCCGACCAGGGCGCTCTGGTGGACCAAGTGGGCGCCGCCGTATCGGACTTGACCGCCGCGACCATCGGCGGGACGCTGCGCGCCGTGGTCCGGGACGGCTGGGGCGACACGCTGCCCACCCGGTTCGCCGTCATCGCCATGGGCCGCTTCGGCGGGCACGAGCTGAGCTACGGCTCCGACGCCGACGTGCTGTTCGTGCACGAGCCGCGCGAGGGCGTCGACGACCACGAGGCCGCGCAGGCCGCCAACAAGGTCGTTTCCGAGATGCGCCGGCTGCTCGCCCTGCCGAGCGCCGATCCGCCGCTGCTCATCGACGCGGACCTGCGCCCCGAGGGCAAGTCGGGACCGCTCGTGCGCACTCTCAAGTCCTACGAGGCGTACTACCGGCGCTGGTCGCTTGTCTGGGAGTCGCAGGCGCTGCTGCGGGCCCAACCCGTCGCAGGTGACGAGGAGTTGAGCCGCGCGTTCATCGACCTGGTCGACCCGCTGCGCTATCCCGCCGAGGGGCTGGGCGACGATGCCGTGCTTGAGATCCGCCGCCTCAAGGCCCGCATGGAATCGGAGCGGCTGCCGCGCGGCGCCGACCCCACGCTCCACACGAAGCTGGGGCGTGGTGGGCTGTCCGACGTCGAGTGGACGGTGCAGCTGATGCAGCTGCGGCACGGCTGGGCGGAACCGGGTCTGCGCACCACCCGCACGCGCGAGGCCCTCGCCGCCGCGTGTGCCGCCGGGCTGATCCCGGCGGAGGAGGCGGCGATCCTCGACGAGGCGTGGGTCCTCGCCGCGCGTGTGCGCAACGCCGTGATGCTGGTGCGCGGCAGGCCCGGTGACACGTTTCCGTCGGACGGGCGTGAACTCGGCGCGGTGGGGCGGTACTTGGGGTACGACCCCGGGCACGTCGGGGACATGCTGGACGACTACCGGCGCACGACGCGGCGCGCGCGGGCCGTTATGGAGCAGCGGTTCTACGACGGGTGAGCGGGGCTGCGCGGGCGTCGGGTGTTCCGGTTGCGCGGCGCCGGGGTTGGCGGCCGTGCCGGGGTCGGCGCCCGTTGTTCCGTTGCGCGGCACCGGGGGCCGCCTTGCCCACCCTGCCTTCCCCAAGCTCTCCGACAAGCTCCGAGCAGGGGAGACCCCATTAGGCGGCAGATTGCCCAAGGCGGGGCGGCACCTATTGAGCCCCGCCGGCGGGTGGGCAAATCAAGCCCCGCCGGCGTTTGAGGCGCGGGGCCGGGGCGGAGCTCCGTGGCGTGGGGGCGGTGCCGGTGTCAGGCGATCTTCGCCGACGTCGTCGCCGACAGCCACGGCAGCCCGGAAGGCCCCCGGTGGGCGTGGGCGGTCGCCAGGGCTGTCCGCTCGTCCGCGGGCGCGTGCTTACGCTGGAGCGCGCCGAAGGGGTGGGACGCGTCGCCCGGCGCCGCCACCCTCGCGCTCGTCGTGTCCTTGCGCACCGATTCCGTCGCCGTGGCCATGAGACCGGCCCTCCGTCCGTACCGTCGAGGTCTGGACCTCCGACGATCCTCCCGGCCGGGCCCCCGCGGCAGATGCCATCGGTCGTGAACGCGCGGGACGAAGGTCCCGGAACCCTACGGCGCCCTTATGCGTCCAGCAGCACCCGGCAGTGCGTGACGAACCCGGCGAGCGCCAGCTCGAACGCCGCGTCCGTGCGGCCCTCGGGCCCGGCGGCGAGGGCCCGTTCGAGCATCGGGGTCAGACCCTCCTCCGTCGGCTCCCACATCGTGTCGGGCGCCGCCATGTCGAGCGCCGAACCGAGCACCATGTTGTCGAGTGCGATGATCACCGGCATCACGTCCGGCAGCGCGAACCCCGCGTCGAGCAGCAGCGCCACCCCCAGCTCGTACTGCGCGAGCACCCGCGGCGCCCGCACCGGGTGGGTCGTCAGGAGCGGGATCGCCTTGGGGTGCGCGGCGAACGCGGCGCGGTAGGAGCGGGCCCACCCGGCGATCGCCTCGTCCCACGGGAGGTCGGAGGTCAGCGGCGTCTCGTCGATCGCGGAGCAGATCCGCTCGCGCAGCAGCTCGACGATGCCGTCGCGGCCGTCGACGTGGTGGTAGAGCGAGCCCGTCTGCACGCCGAGCCTGCGCGCCACCTGCGGGACGCTGAACTCGCCCTTCTCATCGACGACGGCGAGCGCCGCCGTGGTGATCCGCTCCCGGTCGAGGAGGGGTGTGCGCGGCCGCCCCATCCAGCTCCCTCCTCAGTGGCTCCACAAAATCGGGTCTTCCCGTATGCCCAACGGGAGGTTACATTGCGAAAACCAAAAGCCTTTAGATTTACGCCCGTCCGCAGTCCGGGCCGTCCGCCAGAGGGGCTTCCTGCCGCATGACCGTGACTTCCCCGAAGACCGAGAACGCCCCGCCGAGCGCACAGCCCGGCCTCCGCACAGGCAGCCTCGGCACGTCCGACATCGCGTTCTTCGTCGTCTCCGCCGCCGCCCCGCTCACCGTCATGGCGGGCGTCGCGCCCATCGCCATCTCCCTCGGTGGCGTCGGAGCGCCCGCCGGATACCTGCTCGCCGGCATCACCCTCGCCGTCTTCGCCGTCGGCTTCACCGCGATGAGCCGCCACGTCACCGGCGGCGGCGCCTTCTACTCGTACATCGCGCAGGGCCTCGGCAAACCGGCGGGCATCGGGGCGGCGCTGCTCGCCATGGTCGGCTACAACGGCATGGAGATCGGCGTCTACGGACTCCTCGGCTCCGCCACCCAGGACACCGTGCACTCCCTGTTCGGCGCGGACGTGCCCTGGCTGCCGGTCTCCCTCGTGGGCCTGGCCCTGATCTGGTACGGCGGCTTCCGCTCGATCGACTTCGGCGCCAAGGTGCTCGGCGTCCTGCTCGTCGCGGAGACCGGCATCCTGATCCTGCTCGCGGGCGGCGTGCTCCTCAAGGGCGGCGCGCACGGCCTCTCCCTGGCCTCCTTCGCGCCCGGCAACGTCCTCGTGCCCGGCACCGCGGCCGTCCTCGCCTTCGCGTTCGCCGCGTTCACCGGCTTCGAGTCGACCGTCATCTACCGGCGCGAGGCCCGCGACCCGGACCGCACCGTGCCCCGCGCCACGTACATCGCGGTCGCCTTCCTCGGCCTCTTCTACGCCTTCACCGTCTGGATCGCCATCCAGTCCTTCGGCGACGCGCAGGTGGTGAAGGCGGCGGGCGACGACCCGGCGAACCTCTTCTTCACCGCGATCACCGCCTTCGTCGGCGGCTGGGCGGCGGACCTGATGCACGTCTTCATCGTCACCAGCGTCATCGCCTCCCTCCTCGCCTTCCACAACGCCATCAACCGGTACGCCCTCGCGCTCGCCGACGAGGGCGTGCTGCCGCGCGCGCTCGCCCGCATCCACCCCAAGCACCGGTCCCCGTACGTCGCCGGGCTGGCGCAGACGGTCCTCGGCGGGGTCGTCGTGCTCGGGTTCTGGGCGGCGGGCGCGGACCCGTACGACCAGCTGCTGCTGTGGGTCAACACCCCGGGAATGCTGGGTCTGATGGCCCTCCAGCTCCTCGCGGCGCTCGCCGTCCCGTTCTTCTTCCGCCGGATCACGCACCAGGAGGGTGTGCTGCGGACGGTCGTCGCGCCGGTCGTGGCGACGGTCCTCCTGGCCGTCGCGATCGGGCTGGTGGCCACGCACATCGACCTCTTCACGGGGGCGTCCCCGCTGGTCAACTGGATCCTGTTGGCGGTGGCACCGGCGGTGTTCGTGCTGGGGCTGGCGCTGGCTTGGCGGCTGAAGCGGTCCCGTCCGGAGACGTACGAACGGTTCGGCCGGTAACGGGGCCGACGTCACGGGGCTCTGCCCCGGACCCCGCCGGCTCTCGTCCGAGAGCGGGGCTTGAAAGATCTACTCGTCGCCACAGCGGCTGACATGGCCGCCCGGGCGCAAGGATCTGCTTTTCAGGGGCGCGGGGCTGTGTCCTTGTGCGGCTCCGCCGCGGGGCGCAAACCCAGCCACGAACAGAACCGCATCCGCCGACGCAACACCGTTGTCCAGAAACGGAGCGAACCGCACCATGGCATCCGCCGACCTCCTCCTCACCGACACCCACATCCGCACCCTCGACCCGGCCCAGCCGGAGGCAACCGCCCTGGCCGTGGCCGGAGGCCGCATCGTGGCTGTGGGCGACACGGACGATCTCGTACGCGCCTGGCAAGGCCCCCGCACCGAACGGCTGAACCTCGCCGGCGCCCACGTCCTCCCCGGGTTCGTCGACTCCCACAGCCACCCCGTCTGGGGCCTGGAGCTGGCCACCGGCGTCGACCTCAGCGGCGTACAGGACCTCGACGCGCTCCGGGCGGCCCTGCGCACAGCAGCCCGGCTCGACGGGTGGGTCGTCGGGTGGGGGCTCGACCACAACGCCTTCGAGGGGCGGCCCATCCACCGCGAGCTCATCGAGGACGTGCTCGGCGGCGCGCCCGCCTTCCTGCGGCTGTACGACGGCCACTCCGCGCTGGTCAGCGGCGCCGCCCTGGACGCCGCGCGGATCACGGGGCCGCGGGAGTTCGCCCAGCGGGCCGAGATCGTCTGCGACGGCGACGGGCGGCCCACCGGGTACCTCGTCGAGCACGCCGCCATGGACCTGGTGTACGAGGTCGCGCCCCGGGCCTCGGAGCAGGACCGCCGCGCCGGACTCGTCGAACTGCTCGGCACCATGGCCGCCACCGGTCTCACCGGGGCCCACGTCATGGACGGCTCGGGGCTCGACCTGCTGGCCGCCGTGGAGGAGGAGGCCGAGCTGCCGCTGCGGCTCACCGTCTCGCCCTGGTGCATGCCGGGCGTGGACCGGGCCGGGCTCGACGAGCTGGTCGCGCTGCAGAAGCTCGGCGGGCGGCGCTGGCGGGTCGGCGGGGTCAAGTTCTTCATGGACGGCACCGTCGAGGGCGGCACCGCCTGGCTGGAGCACGCCGACTGCCACGGGCAGGGCACCGACGCGTTCTGGCCGGACCCGGCCGCGTACAGCGACGCCGTACGGCACCTGCACGCCGCCGGGGTGCGGACCGCGACGCACGCCATCGGGGACGCCGCCGTCCGGCACGCCCTCGACACCATCGAGGCGCTCGGGGCGAGCGGCCGGAACGCGCACCGCATCGAGCACATCGAGTCCGTGCCCGACGACACGGTCCCGCGGTTCGCCGCGCTCGGCGTCGCCGCGTCGATGCAGCCCCCGCACACCGCGTACACGAAGGGCGACCACAGCGACGAGTGGTCCAAGCGGCTCGGTGACGCGCGGGCCGCCCGCGCCTGGCGCACCCGCGACCTGCGGGACGCCGGCGCCGTGCTCGCCCTCGGCTCCGACTGGCCGATCGCCCACTACGACGCCCGCAACGTGCTCGCCACGGCGCGGGTGCCCGAGGGTGCGGCGGGCCCCGCGCAGGGGCTCACCGGGCTCGAAGCGCTGGAGGGCGTCACCTCGCACGCGGCGAGCGCCGCAGGTCAGGCGGCGGAGGGCGGCCGGATCGCGGTCGGCCTGCGCGCGGACCTCACCGTCCTCGGCCCCGACCCGGTCGCGGCCCCCGCGGACGAGGTCGCCGAGGCCCCCGTCGTCCTCACGGTGACGGACGGCCGGATCACGCACCGGGGCGCCTGAGACACGGGGGAGGGGCGGCACCGTGCGGCGCCGCACCTCCTCGCGACAGGCTTCAAGCCTTGACCGGCAATAGTGGTGGGGTCACAAGGCGCGGCAGCGCGTACGGCAGCGCCCCGTACCAGGCCCGCGCCACCGCGAACCCGAACGCCAGGCACAGCAGGCCGCCCACCGCGTCGAGCCAGAAGTGGTTCGCGGTCGCCACGATGACCACCAGGGTCAGCGCCGGGTACACGAGCCCGAGGACCCGCACCCACGGGACCGAGGCGAGCGCGAAGATGGTCATGCCGCACCACAGCGACCAGCCGATGTGCATCGACGGCATCGCCGCGTACTGGTTCGACATGTTCTTCAGGTTGCCCGAGGCCATCGAGCCCCAGGTCTGGTGCACCGCGACCGTGTCGACGAAACCGCCGCCGCTCATCAGGCGCGGTGGCGCCAGCGGATAGAAGTAGTAACCGACGAGAGCGACCGCCGTCGTCGCGAACAGCACGAGACGGGTCGCCGCGTAGCGGCCGGGATGGCAGCGGAACAGCCACACCAGGACGCCCAACGTGATGACGAAGTGCAGTGTCGCGTAGTAGTAGTTCATGCCGACGATGAGCCAACTCACCGAATTCGCGGCATGGTTGATTGCCTGCTCGACGGCGATGCCGAGGTGGTGCTCGGCCCGCCAGATCCAGTCGGCATTGCGCAGCGCCTGTGCCTTCTGCTCCGGGACCGCGTTGCGGATCAGCGAGTACGTGTAGTAACTCACCGCGATCAGCAGGATCTCGAACCAGAGCCGCGGACGCCGCGGCACCCGAAGGCGACGCCCCGCGCGGTCTTCCGCGATGGGTGATGAAGTGGCCCCTTTGCGGCCTTCACGTGTCGTCACGGTCGTTTCACCCATAGGCACAGAGTCTGCCAGATTGCGACCCCACGTCCGATCATCCCTTGGGCGGGTCACGGGCGCACCCGCTACGCCCTACGGACGATGCCGAACCCCTACGGACACCGCTGCCGACGCGGCCGTGGAGCCCCGCACCACCAGCTCCGGCATGAACACGAATTCGCTCGGGGGCGCGGGCGTGCCGCCGACCTCCTCGAGGAGCGTGTGCACCGCCGCCTGACCCATCGCGTGCACCGGCTTGCGGATCGTGGTCAGCGGCGGATCGGTGAACGCGATCAGCGGGGAGTCGTCGAAACCCACCACGGACACGTCCTTCGGCACGTCCATGCCGCGCTCCCGCACCGCCCTGATCGCACCGAGCGCCATCATGTCGCTCGCGCAGACCACCGCCGTGCACCCGCGGTCGAGCAGCGCCGCCGTCGCGGCCTGCCCGCCCTCCAGGGTGTAGAGGGAGTGCTGCACGAGTTCGTGCTCGATCTCGTCCCCCGGCAGGTCGAGCCGCTCCGCCATCGAGCGTACGAAGCCCTCGATCTTTCGCTGTACGGGGACGAAGCGGCGCGGACCGACGGCCAGGCCGATCCGGGTGTGGCCGAGCGAGTGCAGATGCGTCACCGCGAGCCGGGCCGCGGCCCGGTCGTCCGGCGAGATGAAGGGCGCCGCGACCCCCGGCGCGTACCCGTCGACGAGCACGAAGGGGACGCCCTGGCCGCGCAGGCGTTCGTAGCGCTGCGTGTCGGCGGTGGTGTCGGCGTGCAGCCCGGAGACGTAGATGATGCCGCTGACGTCGCGGTCTACGAGCATCTCCGTCAGCTCGTCCTCGGTGGAGCCGCCGGGCGTCTGGGTGGCCAGGACCGGGGTGTAGCCCTGCCTGGTCAGGGCCTGCACCACGACCTGGGCGAGCGCCGGGAAGATCGGGTTCTCCAGCTCCGGGGTGATCAGGCCGACCAGGCCCGCGCTGCGCTGCTTGAGGCGCACGGGGCGCTCGTAGCCGAGCACGTCGAGGGCGGCGAGGACGGACTGGCGGGTGGCCGCGGCGACCCCCGCCTTCCCGTTGAGCACGCGGCTGACGGTCGCTTCGCTGACCCCCGCTTGGCTTGCGATGTCGGCTAGGCGTGCGGTCACGGGACGCGACCTTACCCGTCACTCGCCGCATTGCCCACCGAACGGGAAGTGCCGGGCGGGCAAGCCGGGTTGGGCCGCCGCCACCCGGAACGGTGAACCGGACGAAGGGCGGGCCGCCGCACGGGTGTCCGGCGGTAGTTTGGTGCGTTGCAGGCCGAGGGGGCCGGCAACGCTCCGCTCCTGAGGGGCCTTCTCGTGAACGTCATGGTTCAGCAACCCGGGACAGACGTCGGCTGCACCGTCCTGGTGGTCGACGACAGCGCCGCCAATCGGTACGCCCTGGGCGCCGTCCTGAGGCGGGCGGGCCACGTCGTCGTCCCCGTCGGCTCCGCGGGCGAGGCACTCGTCGAGCTCGATGTGCGGCTGCGTGCGGGGGCGCTGCCCGATGTGGCGCTCGTGGACGTCGGCCTTCCCGACCTCAGCGGGTTCGAGCTGTGCCGCAGGGTGAAGGCGCTGCCCTCGCTCGCCGGGATCCCCGTCGTGCACTTCTCCGCCCGCCCCTCGGTCCCGGCGGACCGCTGCCGGGCGCTCGACGCGGGCGGCGAGGCCTATCTGACGGTGCCCGCCGAACCCGAGGAGATCCGCGCCGTGGTGCGCGCCGCGCTCCGCGGAGCCCGGGAACTCACCGACACCCAGGCCCAGTTCGACCACCTCACCCTGCTGTCCCGGGCCGTCGTCGACGTACAGGGCGCCCGCGACCTCGCGGAACTCGCCCGGACGGCGGCCGCCGCGACGGCCCGGCTCACCGGGGGCGACGCCGCCGTCTTCGTCCTCGGCGACCACGGCGCGGTGCACACGGGCCTGTCCCGGAGCGCCCCGGCAGCCGAGGGGCCGGACGCCGCCGCGCGCGAGCGGGCCGTCGAGCAGGTGCGGAAGATCCGCTGCCGGCCCGGCGGCGTGCGCACCACGCTGCGCCCCGGAGCCGCGTGGCCGCAGGCCTACTTCGGGCCCGGCGGCGCCCGGCTCACCCTCTCCCGCACCCGCGACGGCCGGTTCCCCGTCTGCCTCGCCACGCCCGACTTCGACGACCCGGACGGCAGGCGGGGGCCACTCGTCGCCCAGCTCGCCCGCGCCATCGCGCTCGCCGCGGAACCCCTCGTCCTGTACGAGCAGGAACGCCATGTCGCCCACACGCTGCAACACAACTTCCTGCCGTCCCAGTTGCCCGCCTTCGCGGGCCTGGACGTCGACTTCCGCTACGAGCCCGCCTCCCAGGAGGCCGAGATGGGCGGCGACTTCTACGCGGCGCTGCCCACGCCCGAGGGGGTGCTCGTCGGCGTCGGCGACGTCGTGGGGCACTCCCTCGACGCGGCGACCGTGATGGTCGAGCTGCGGCACGCGCTGCGCGCCTACTGCCTGGAGGACCCGCGCCCCGCCCACCTGGTGACCCGGCTCGACCGGCTGCTCCAGCACTACCACCCGCAGCTCACCGCCACGCTGTGCCTCGCCCTCGTCGACCCCGCGACGGGCCGTACGCGGGTCGCCAACGCGGGGCACATTCCGCCGCTCGTCGTGCCGGTCGGCGGCGCGGCCCACTACGCGCGGGCGGCGGGGCCGCTGCTCGGGCTCGGGCTGCCGCATCCCGAACCCACCGTGCTCGACCTCGGGCCCGGCGCCCGCCTCCTCATGGTCACCGACGGCCTCGTCGAGACCCGCGGCATCGACCTGTCCGTCTCCCTGGAGCAACTGAGCCTCGCCGCCTCGGCCGCGCCCGAGGACCCCGGTGAGCTGTGCGACGCGCTCCTCGCCCGGTTCGGCCGCGACCGTGCCGACGACATCGCGCTCCTCGCCCTGCGGCGCGCTCCGGGGTGACCGGGTGTCCGGCCGGGCGTCCGCTGGGCGGGACGTGATTGTGCGGGCGGGCGCTCACGGGTGAAGGTTGGCGCCGACACGCGTGCGGGTACGCGCGCACGCACCACGACACCTCGGAGGGCAGCCATGCCGCAGATCACCGTCGACCACTCCGCGGACCTCGACGACCGGCTCGACCGGGCGGGGCTCGCCGGGGCCGTGCACCAGGCCGCCGTCGACATCGTGGCGGCGCGGACCCCCGCGTGCAAGACGCGGTTCCGCGAGGTCGGGACCACGGTGGTCGGGGAGGGGCCCGCGTCCCTCGTGCACGTGGAGATCGCGTTGCTCGCGGGGCGGACGGAGGAGGCGAAGACGGCGCTCGCGGAGGCGGTTCTCGCGGCGCTGCCGGCCCACATCAAGGAGCCGGCGGGGGTGCACCTCTCCGCGGAGGTCCGCGACCTGGACCCGACGTACCGCTCCGCGGTCGGGGCCTGACACCTGGGCGCGCGGCACCGTCGTCGCGGTCGCGGGGCTCTGCCCCGGTCCCCGCGCCTCAATCGCCGGCGGGGCTTGATCGGCCCACCCGCCGCGCGGGCCTGATTGATTCACCTGCCACACGGGCCTGAATGGCCCACCCGCGACACGGGCCTGAGTGACCCACCCGCGACACGGGCCTGAGTGACCCACCCGCGACACGGGCCTGAGTGACCCACCCGCGACACGGGCTTGAGTTTGCCCACGCACCCGCAGGCCAGGGCCCCTGCCCGCTCCCCGCCCATCTCCCACCCACCCGCCCCCTCCGGGGGCGTCGGCCCCACGGGGTGCCGCACCGCCTTGGGCGAGCCGCCGCCGGCCCGGTTCCCCGCCCGTCGCGATCGGTTGTCACCGCCTTGGGGCAACCCGCCTCCGGCCCGTCTCCCCACACGTCGCGGTCGGCCGTACCCGCCTCGGGCCACCCGCCCCCAGCCCGCCTCCCCACCCGCCGCGGTCGGCCGCAACCGCCTTGGGCAATCTGCCGCCTGGGGCGGCAGGGTGGGCAAGGCGGCGCCCCGGTGCCGCGCAAAGGGGGATCGGGGCTCAGGTCGTCGCGGCGTCAAGCGGGGATCGGGGCCCAGACCCGTCCCGGCGCCGAGCGGGAAGCGAGGCTCAGGCCGTCGCGGTGCCAAGCGGGACGCGGGGCTCAGACCGTCCCGGCGCCAAGCGGGACGCGGGGCTCAGACCGCCCCGGTGCCGCGCAAAGGGGGATCGGGGCTCAGGCCGTCCCGGCGCCAACCAGGAAGTGGGGCTCAGACCGTCGCCGCGGGGACCCCGGAAGACGGGGAAAGTGTCGTGAGGCGGGTGATCAGGGACGCGAACGGGCCGTCCGGTGGCTCGTCCGTGAGGAGGTGGCGGAGGAGGGCCGCCATCTCCTCGTCGTACGCGGCGCTCACCGCCGCCAGCGCCGCGAAGTCGTGGACCAGCTGCAGCTGGAGCTCCTCGCGGGGGATGCGCCGGCCGTCCAACCAGATCAGCGCCGTCGACTCGGCGAGCGAGATCCAGGAGCGGACGACGAGTTCGAGCCGCGCCGAGGGGGCCGCGACCCGCAGATGCGCGAGGATCTGGACGTACGCCGCCTGCCGGACGGAGTCGATCAGCGCGTTGGTGGCGGACGAGCCGACCGCCGGGCCTCCGCGCATCAGCGCCGAGAACCCCGGCCCGTGCTCGTCGACGAAGTCGAAGAAGCGGCCCATGACCCGCAGCAGGCGCGCGCCGAGCGGGCCGTCCTGCGGCTCCTCGAACCGTTCGGCCAGGTCCTGTGCCGCCCGCCTCAACGCCGCCTCGTACAGGCTGAGTTTGCCCGGGAAGTAGTGGTAGACCAGCGGCCGCGAGATGCCCGCGGCGGCCGCTATCTCGTCGATGGAGACCTCGTCGGGGGAGCGGTGGCTGAACAGTTCGAGTGCGACCCCGATCAACTGTCGCCGCCGCTCCTCGACTCCCATCCTGCGCCGCACCCCGGTAGTCATGCCGAACACTCTACCGAGCGATTCCGGCCTGCCAACCGGCCCCCGCGCACCGCCCCCGCCCGGCTCCACTAAAGGTCGAGAACCAGACGCTCGCCACGGGCCCGCGAAACGCAGATCAGCATCGAGTCGGCGCGCTCGGCATCCGTGAGCAACTCGTCGCGATGCTCGATCTCCCCTTCCACGACGCGCTGTTGGCACGTTCCGCAGAAGCCCTGTTCGCAGGAGTACGCGATGCCGGGGACCTCCGAGCGGATCGCCGCGAGCGCCGTCGTGTCGGCGGGGACGTTCACGATTCTGCCGCTGCGGCGCAGCTCGATCTCGAACGGGCCGTTGCCCTCGGTCGAATTGCGTGGCGTGAACCGTTCGGTGTGCAGCGTGCAGTGCTCGGGCAGCGCCGCCTCCACGGCCGCCATCAGGCCCTCGGGCCCGCAGCAGTACACGGCCGTGCCGGGCGCGGTGTCCGCGAGTGCGGCGGTGAGGTCGGGCCGACCCGCCTCGTCCTCCGCCGTGACCGTGACCCTGCCCCCGGCCTCGCCGCCCAGCTTCGCCACGTCCTCCACGAACGGCATCGAGGCCCGCGACCTGCCCCCGTACAGCAGCTTCCAGTCGGCGCCCCGCGCCGCGGCCTCCCGCAGCATCGGCAGGATCGGGGTGATGCCGATGCCGCCGGCGACGAACACGTACGCGGGTGCCTGCGGGTCGAGCGCGAAGCGGTTGCGCGGGCCGCGCACCTCGACCTCCATGCCCTCCCGCACCAGTTCGTGGACCTCGCGCGACCCGCCGCGCCCGCCCTCGTCCGCCGGGATCAGCCGGGTGGCGACGGTGTACGACGACGTGTCCTCGGGGTCGCCGCACAGCGAGTACTGCCGCACGACCCCCGAGGGGAGCACGAGGTCGAGGTGCGCGCCGGGCTGCCAGGCGGGCAAGTCGGGGCCCTCCAGGCGGAGTTGGACCACGCCCTCGGCGACCTGCTCGTGCCGTGTGACGAGCAGGCGCAGCGCGCGGGCCCGCGGCCGCCCCGACGTCGGCTCCTCCAGCGCGGGCAGCGGCCACAGCGGCGAGCTCCGCACCCGCCGCCGCATGGCGCGCCGCACCACGAACGCGGCACCGGCGACGACCGCGGCCCCCCGCAGCGTACGAGCGTTCATCGGGCGGCTCCGGTACGGGCTTCGGCGGCCGTGGCCGCGGGGGACGAGGCGAGGTAGGCGACGGCCTGCGCCGTGTCGCCCTCCTGGTCGGGGTGGTAACTCCGGCTCAGATAGCGGGGGATGGACCGCGCCATGGCCCCGGTCGTCGGCAGCACGCCCCGCTTGCCGCCCTGGTAGAAGTCCTTCCACGTGGCCTTGCCGTCGAGCAGCGTCGGGTCGTTCTCCATGAAGAACCGCGCGCCGCGCTGCCACAGGAAGACCAGCGCGGTGAAGGCGGTGGCCCAGGTGCGCACGCGACGCCGGTAGCTGCCGTCGAGGTGCTCGAACAGCTCGAAGGCGACGGCTCGGTGCTCGACCTCCTCGGCGCCGTGCCAGCGCAGCAGGTCCAGCATCACGGGGTCGGCGCCGCTGCGGTCCAACTCCTCGGCGTTGAGCACCCAGTTGCCGAGGAACGCGGTGTAGTGCTCGATCGCCGCGATCAGCGCGACCCGCTCCATCAGCCACCACTGCCGCGCCTTGCCCGGCGGCAGCGTCCGGTCGCCCAGCAGCTTCTCGAAGAACCAGTCGACCTGCGCCGTGTACGGCGTCGGGTCCAGGCCCTGCTCGCGCAGATGCGGCAGCACCTCGTCGTGGGCCTGCGAGTGCATGGCCTCCTGGCCGATGAACCCGATGACGTCCTCGCGCAGCCGCTCGTCCGTGATGTGCGGCAGCACCTGCTTGTAGACGTGCACGAACCAGCGCTCGCCCGCCGGGAGCAGGAGGTGCAGGACGTTGATGGTGTGCGTGCTGAACGGATCGTCCGGCAGCCAGTGCAGGGGCGTCTTGTCCCAGGCGAACGAGACCTGGCGTGCCTTCAACGGGACGCGCGTATTAGACATGGCGTCAATGTACTGACGGGTAGCCTCCTTGGGCACCCCTCGTGCATCACTTTTGTCATCCAGCCCTGCGCGCGGGGTGCCCCATGCGGCCCCGTGCGCCGGGTGAGCCGATCAAGCCCCGCCGGCGATTGAGGCGCGGGGACCGGGGCAGAGCCCCGCGACCGGGCTCACCTCAAGGGCTGAACTGCGGCTCCCCGAGCCGTCCGCCCGGTCAGCGAAACCTTCGTGCCCCGCGCCAGCGGCACCGCAAGCACATTCCCCTCGGCCGACCGGCCCGACGCACTCACCGAGTTCACCCCCCGGCTGCCCGCGGCCACGAGATACCACGCCCCCTCCCGCGACTTCCACCGCACACCCGCCAACACCTGCGCCTCGCGCGAGCCGCACGCGGGCGAGGACTGCGACTTCGCCGCCACGACCGCGGAGTCCGCCCCCGGCGCCCGGAACAGCGCGAGGGTGCGCGGCCCGGTGCCCCGCCAGGTGTCGGCGCGGGTGCACAGCCACTCGGCCGTCCCGCTCGCCTCCGGCAGTGCCTGGCGCGCGTACGCCCAGGAGTTCACGGACCGCACTCCGTGCGAGCGGGCCGCCGCGAGCGAGCACGCGGTCGTCGCCCAGTCCGCGGGCCGCGCCTCGCGGGGCGCGGCGGGGCTGCCGGACGTGAGGTGCGCGGGGACGAGCTCGCCGAGGTCGGTGGTGAGCCGGGTGCCGGTCGAGTCGGTCAGTGCGAGCGCGTTCCACGACGTGCAGGACGTCGCGAGCGCCGGGCTCGGGAACGGTGCCGTCACCCCGTCCTTCGTACGCGCGAGGGCCCGCGTCCCCGCCGACGGTTTCAGGAGGTCGCGGGTGCCGGCCTTGGCCACCCAAGGGGCCGTCAGATAGCGGACGTTGCCGTCGGCCCGGTCCATCACCACGGCGCCCGACTGCGCGCCCGCCGCCCCGTCGACCCGCGCGAAGTCCAGCGCGGCGCCGCTCGTGCCGCTCTTCGGCTCGGCGTAGCGCACGACCCGCAACCCGTCGAAGAGCAGCACGACGCGGGCCTGGTCGAGCTCGCCCGCGTACAGCAGCTGTGGCGGTCCGGGCGGAGCGCCCGCGGGGGTGCCCGGTGTCGCCGAGACCTTCACGGAGCCGCCGGGCCGCGCCCACACGGCGAGCGCCCTGCGCAGCAGCTCCTTGTCGCCGGTGAGCGAGCCGCGCGCGGGCCACACCGAGAAGTCCGTGCGCGCCGAGTTCTTCCACGCGGTCGGCGACACCTTGCGCAGCTTGCCCGGGTTCAGGGCCGCCTGCCCGGCCGGGTTCTTCGCGTACGGCGGTGCCGCCGCGCCGTCCGGCGCCCAGCCCTCGCCGGGAAGTCCGAGGAGCGCGCCGCACACGAGCGTCGCCGCGACCGCGGCGATGGCCGCCTTCAGGTGCTGGCGGCGCCGCATCAGGTCGGTGGGCCGCGCGTGCAGGGAGCAGGGGTCGAACTCGGGGGACTCCAGGAGCTCCGTGCAGGACCCGGCGTCGGCCGCCATGCCGCGCGCCTCCGTGAGGGCCGCGGCCGCGTCGTCCTCGGCGCAGCCCGCATCGAGGAGGGCAGCGTGGACGGCGGCGTCGTCGAGCCGCTCCAGGCCGCGCAGCACGTACGCGGCGCGGGCCGGTCCGCTCAGCGCGGAGAGCTGCTGGTCCAGGGCGAGTTCATCGGCGCCGCCGGACTTCGGGAACAGCCTCAGCCCCCACACCTGCGGCAGCAGCGGCGGCAGCTGCGCCCGCTTGGGCCAGGCCAGGCGGCGCAGCGGCAGCCCCGCCTCCAGGGCGCTGCGCAGCACCTTCAGGCGTACGTAGGCGAAGCCGGGGTCGCCGGTGCGGCCCGCGGAGTCGCGCTGGGCCGGGACCGGGGCGGGCGCGTCCGCGGTGCGGCCGCGGGGGAGCGCCCGCTGGACGACCGAATGGGCGGTCAGCACGCGGCGGTTGCGGCCGAGGCCCGGCGGCAGGACGAGGTAGGCGAGCCGTACCAGTCGTGGGTAGTGCTCGACCAGGGCGGCCTCGGCCTGCTCGACGTCGATGACGGCGGCCGGCGCTGCGGACGGGGGCGTGGTTTGCTGCTGCACCTTTGACTGCACGTTCAGCTGAACGAGCGAATCGTGCGATGGTCACAGCCGCCCGTCGTCATTCGGTCATGACGTCGGTTTCGGGTCCGTCGAGACCAGTGCCTTCGCGTAGTTCGCCATCGACCGCTGGTATCGGGGCAGATGGGGCGCCAGTGCGCCGAGCACCAGGGCGAGGCCTTCCCTGTCGCGGCCGAGGCTCGACAGGCACAGCGCCAGGCACGCCCGCACCGCGTCGTCCAACTCGTCGCTGGGAGCGGTCAATTCCGGTTCGAGCAGCGCGACGCCTTCCTGCGCGCGCCCCGTGTTCCGTAGTGAGCTGGCCAGTTGGATCTTCGTGCGGCGGGCCCGGTAGCCGGACAGGCCGAGTCGCAGCGCCTCCTGGTACAGCGGGACCGCCTTGTCGGAGTGGCCGGTCGAGTCGAAGGCCGAGGCCCGCTCGAACGGGGCGACGGGGTTGTCGGCGGGCAGCTCGGCGGCGAGCCCGTCGATCAGCGCCCGGAACTCGCCCGCGCCCGCCTCTGTGTCGTCGGCATAGTCGTCGATCGTCGCCCACGCGGCCGCGATCCGCTCTTCCCAGTCACTGTTCTCGGTGCTCACCGGGGCACTCTCACACAGCGGTGCCCCGGTGTCACCGGAGTTGTGGGGACCGGGTCAGCTCAGCTTCCACCCGCTGAACTCCACCGTGCCCCGCGTCCCGTTCCCGCCGTTCGTCGCGCTCATGAACATGCCCACGCCCTGCGCCGAGGCGAGCCGCGGCGACGGCACGGTCGCGACGGTCCGCCAGGTGGCGCCGTCGTCCGTCGAGCACTCCCCGGTGTACGAGTCGCCCGCCCGGGAAAGCCGCAGCAGCACCGGCGCCTTGATCCCGGTGATCCGCTTGTACGTGTCGAGGGTGCCGTCCCCGGTGGAGTCGTAGGAGAGGACGACGCCGTTGGCGGGCGTGACCGCCAGGTTCGCGAAGCCCAGGGAACCCGAGCCGCCGATGGAGTTGCTCACCATGATCCCGGCGCGCGCCCACGGGCCCGTCGCCGCCTGCGCGTCCACCCGCACCACCGCCACCGAACCGTCCCGGAACGCGTTCGCCCGGTACAGCGCCCCGAACTCGGCGGTGCCCCTCCACAGGTCGGCGCCGCCGCCGTCGATCGCGAACCGCTCGTCGAGCTGCCCGAAGACCGCCGCGTTGTTGCTGTAGGTCCGCCAGCCCTCGGCCACCGGACCGGCCTCGAACAGGGTGCCCTTATGGACGTACGTGATCCGCTCCTCGCCGGCCGGACCGTACTGGACGTCGATCGTGTACGGGAGCGGGCGCAGCGGCTTGTCCAGCGGGGTGCCCGGCGCGCTCGCCCGCCACGTGACCGCGCCCTCGCCGGCCGGCGGCACACTCGGCAGTGCGGTGGCGCCCTCGGGCTCGGCGGTGATGCCCTTGAGGTCGAAGTCGACGCGGCCCGTCGCGCGCAGCCCGTTGACGTTGCGGAACGTGGCCGTCACGCGCGCGTGCCCGCCCGGCGGGAAGGCGGGCGGCTCCGCGGTGACCTTCACCGAGCCCTGGTAGGGGGCGCGTGCGAGGACGTCGCGCGCCTTCGACGCCGTCCGGTACGGGTCGCCGTACGCCCGCAGCGGGTAGTCCTTGCGCTCGCGCGTCCAGGGTTCCTCGAAGGCGAACCAGTCGACCTTCGCGGGCTCGCGGCCCGCGGCGAGCGCGTCGGACAGCTCGTCGAGCCACTTCTGCCAGCGCGGCAGGTAGAAGTCGGCGATCAGGCCGTGCCAGTCGCGGTTGGCGTACTCGTGGAGATTGCCCGGGTCGGACGTCGCCCGGTCGCCCCACACAGTGATCAGCGCCTTCGCGCAGCGCTCGAACTCGGCGCGCTCGGCGTCGTTCGTGGCGAGCTCGCGGGCGTCCTGGATCCACGGGCCGAGCAGGAACGCCGCGTTGGTGCCCGTCACGTCGTCCGACAGCCGCATCAGCCGCAGCCACAGCGTCGACAGCGCCTTGAACGTGGCTTGATCCTTGTCGTTGTACGCCGCCTTCAGCTGCGGCAGGAGCTGGCGGCTGCGGTGCGCGAGGGCCTGCCGCGCCACGTCCACCAGGTCGTACTTGTAGGCAGCGCTGCGCCTCAGCTTCCCGTCCACGTTCAGGAGCCCGGCGAGCGCCGCGTCGAAGCGGGCCGGGTCGTAGGTGAGGGCGCGCGGCCCGTAGTAGGAGGCGCGGTCGGCCGACAGGTCGGGGCGGGCCGCGAAGAGCGAGTCGTGCGGGTCCGAGCGTTCCGTCGCCCTGTGCTGGTAGGCCGTCTCCTGCAACGCCTGCCAGGCGGCGCGGGCGTCCTTGTCGCGGCGCCCGTAGCGGAAGTCGGCGTATGAGGTGAACCAGGCGGAGCGGTCCAACGTGCCGTCCATCCACGCGAGTTCGGACCACAGCTCGAACGCCGCCGGGTCCCGGTCGGTGCCCTCCGGCAGATACGCCGTCCCGGCGAGCGCGCTGTCCGGCTTGTCGCGCCACGCGAAGAACTTCTGCTCCCAGATGTGCGCGCGGGCCCCGATCGTCGTACGCCCGCCGAAGTTGGGGATCGTCCCGAACGCGTACGGGGTGCCGCCCCAGTCCCGCTCGCGGTCCGTGACCGAGGTGAACCGGTCGGACACCCCGTCCACGATCAGCATCTTCTTCTTGTCGATCGCGTCGATCAGCTCGGGCAGCGGGTTCGCCTCCCAGCCGAGGATCACCCACGTCGCCCCTGGCCGGTTCTTCTGGAGCGCCGCCTCGACGCCGCGCGCCGCGTCCGGGACCGGCACGTCACCGGCCGTGCCGCCCTCGTGCAGCAGGTCCATCTTGAAGGCGCCGATCTCGCCGAACAGGTCCTTCTGGTGCCCGTAGAACGCCTTCGCGACCTGCGCGAAGGAGTCGGTGCGCGGGTCGAGCCAGTCGGGGCGCTCGAAGCCGTGCCAGATGCCCTGCGGCACGACGTGCGCGTCCCCGCCGTTGCGCGCCACGAACCCCTTCGGCACGTGCCCGTAATAGCCGGGCATGACCGGCCGCATGCCGAGCGCACGCAGCCGGTCGGCGATTCTTCGACCCAACTCCGCGCGTCTTCCGATGAGTTCGGTCGACAGCGGGCCCCCGTACGAGGAGAGGTTCTGCAGCAGCCACCACGGCTGGTGGGACGGGGCGGGCAGCCAGGCCCTGGACTCCTCGTCGCTGTAGCCGAAGTCCTTCAGGAGGCGGTGGTAGACGGCCTCCATGCCCGCGATGACGAGGACCTCGTTGCAGCCGTGCAGCGCGAGGATGTCGATCTCGCGCTCCCAGTAAGACCAGTCGGCGAAGGGTGCCGTATAGCCGTCGTTCGTGTCGTTGAGCGCGAAGCGGTGGGGGAGCGGGGTGCTGCGCTCCAGGGTCTTCGAGGGGGCCGGGAGGCGCTCGGGCAGGTCCAGCTGGGAGCCGTTCCAGGCGATGTGCGCCCCGCACTCGTACTTCAGATAGCAGTGGACCCCGGCGAGCAGCGTCGCCGGGGTCGTCGCGTACACCGTGATGCGGCCCTGCGTCCCGGTCACCCGGAAACGGTCCTCCGTGCCGCTCGCGGCCTGCAGTCTGAGCCGGAACTGGTCCGCGTGGTGCGGCAGTTGACGGTTGAGCGCCGCGCGCGCCTCAGCCGTATCAAGAACGGGCACTTCCCTCGCGGCGATCGACGGCGGGGCCGCCTGAGCGGCCGGGGCGCCGGTCCCCAGGGCCGTGCCGAGACCGATGGCGGCCGTCGTGCCGAGAACAGTGCGTCGCGATGGTGCGGACATACGTGTACCCCCCTTGCGTCGCGGTTGGTGCGGCGCACGGTAGCAACGGAACGTACGGGACAGGAGAGCGCAATGCGGAAAAAGCTGGTGGTGGCGGCCGTACTGCTCGCGGCGGCGACCGGATGCGGCCCGGACGGCCCCGACGGGGCGCGGAAGGACGACACGCCGAAGATCCCCCGTACGGCCTCCGGGAGCCTGGAGCACCTCGCGAAGGAGGCGGGCTGCCGCCCCGACATCCAGACCGACGCGGCCGACATCCGCCAGGCCAACTGCGGTGAGGGCGGCGGGCGTTACATCCTCGCCACCTTCAGTACCGACAAGGGCCAGGCCGCGTGGTTCGACCAGGCCAACGACTACGGCGGCGCCTACCTCGTCGGACCCAGGTGGATCGCGGTCGGCGGCGCCGCACAGCTCACGAAGCTGCGCGGCCGGCTCGGCGGAACCCTGGAGAGGCCCGCCCCGCACCACTCGGGGAGCAGTGGTGGTGGGGGTCACGAGGCGAGGTAGCTCTCCGGGCACGAAGGTCTCCGCCGAGCCGGCCGCGCAGCGGCCGGGAAGGGGCGATCGCTCAGGTGCAGCGATCGCCCTTGTTGATGCAGTCCACGACCTTCCGCATGGTCTGGTCGTCGAAGACGTTGATGAAGTCGTCATGATCCGTGATCGGCTTGTGCAGCTGCTCGGGGAAGCCGTCCACCGCGAACGGGTTCTGTACCTGACCGTTCTCGATCGTCGGCGTCTGCACGTCGTACACCAGGCGCATCTTCAGCTGCGGGATGGCCTTGAAATTCTGCGGGCAGTTGCCGGCCTGGTCGGCGAATGCCACGTGTGTGCGATGGTTTGCGCTGTCGATGTTCTGCCCGTCCCAGCAACTCTGGAACGCGAAGCTGCGCACGACCTTCGAACCGTCGGGGCACAACGGGTACTTGTCCGTCAACTGCCGGTCCTCGAAGCCGGTGCAGCTCCAGTGCGCGTTGGCGTTCGCCGTGCCGTTGGTGAAGGCCTTGGCGTCGCCGGTGATGATGCGCAGGAACCTCGGCATCGCGACGACGTCGCTCTGCGGGCTCCCGACGAACTTGATGCTCGCCTTCTCGGCCCGGAGGATCTTGCCCACGTTGCCCTCCTTGCCGCCGCCGTCCTTGTCGGCGTCGAAGTCCTCCGAGCCGTCCTGCACGCGCAGCACCGGCCAGTAGTACGTCGACCTGTCGCCCTGGTTCTGGCAGGTGGTGTCGGCGTTCGCGAGGTCGTCGTTGCTGGAGAAGGCGTCGTTGTCCTGGTTGCCCACGTAGTCGTGCAGGTGGTGCGCGCCGTTGCTGACGCCGGGCGCCACGATGATGTTGTCGGTGTTGAACTTCTTGTTGTCGTTCACGCCGCAGCGGGAGGTGAAGGTGCCGGTGGAGGCGTTGTCGCCGTTCTCGGGCTTCTGGACGTTGGGCTGGACCTTGGTGATGTCGGCGAAGTCCGCGGCGACGGGGCCGTTGCCGGCCTGCCCGCCGTTGCCCTGCTGCTGATCGCCGCCGCCCTGGTCGCCGCCGTCCTGGTCGCCACCGCCGTCCTGGTTTCCGTCCGACTCGGGGGGCTGCTGCTCGCCCGCCTGCTCGCCCTCCTTCGGCTGGGCGGTGCACTCGGCCATGTCGTTCATGCCGTCGGGGGCCTGGCCGCCGCGGCGCTCCATCTCCAGGCGGATGCGCTCGAGGATGGCGCCCCGGTTCTTCTTCAGCGGGTCCATGATGCTGTTCTCCACGAACTGCGGATCCCGCGCGGCCGCGTCCCGCGTCGAGGCGAGCCGCTTGTAGGCCTGAGTGATCTGGCTGTCCAGGGTGGCGAGTTCACCGTCGACCTCGTCGCGAGCGCCGTCCGGAACGTCGGACAGTTCGGTGCCGACGTCCGGGCAGTCGATGGTGGCCACTTGTTGCGTCTGCTGTGTCTGTTGCGTCCCGCTGCCCGCGGCCTGCCCGTCGGCGGAGTCCTCGTGGGCCGACGCGTACACGTTGACCGCGACCAGCCCACCTCCGCCCAGGAGCAGTGCGGCCGACGCGATGGTCATGCGCGTCGCCAGCGATGAGCGCCGTTTCCGTGAGGTGCGTCCCATGGGACTACGTACGCAACGGGGGCCGACCCTGTTCAATCGGCCCCCGGATTTCACCTCAACCGGTGGTGGGCGGCGTGTACTTGTAGCCGACGCGGCGCACCGTACGGATGGTGTCCCGGTGCTCGGCGCCGAGCTTCCTGCGCAGCCGGGCGACGTGCACGTCGACGGTGCGGCCGTCGCCCACGTGCCCGTATCCCCACACGGTGTGGACGAGGGCGTCGCGGGTGTGCACCCGGTGCGGGTGCCCCACGAGATGGGCGAGCAGCTCGAACTCCAGGTACGTGAGGTCGAGTTGGCGGCCCGCGACGTGCACCGTGCGGCAGGCGGTGTCGACGGAGATGAGCGGGTCGGTCAGCAGGGCAGAGGTCATGGTCGGCTCTTTCGCGCGAGGGAACGTCGGGGAGGAGGACGTAGGTCGTGCGCGCGGACCGAAGGCCGTGACGGTCGGGTCGACGGCTTTAGAGGGCCCGCGCGTTCCTCACGCGGCGACACTCACGGTCGAAGTCGTGGTGCTGCCGGGACGGCCAGAACGGCTCGAGGTCGTGTCGACGACCCCACGAGCTGCTGTTCCGGTCAAGGCTGGCCATGCCTTCATTGAAACAGATGCGTCACGCAAACGAGAGGGCGCCCACACAATGTGGACACCCTCCCGAAGCGGTTGGCCGGATCAGGACCCGGCCGGCGCCGTCAGACCTGGCCGGCCTTCTCCAGGGCGGAGCAGCAGGTGTCGACGAGCAGCCGCGTCACGACGTACGGGTCGACGTTGGCGTTCGGGCGGCGGTCCTCGATGTAGCCCTTGCGGTCCCGCTCGACCTGCCACGGGATGCGGACCGAGGCGCCGCGGTCGGAGACGCCGTACTTGTACTCGTCCCACGGGGCGGTCTCGTGCAGACCGGTGAGGCGGTCGTCGATGCCGGCGCCGTAGTTCTTCACGTGGTCGAGCGGCTTCGAGCCCTCGCCGAGCGACTCGCACGCGGTGATGATCGCGTCGTAGCCCTCGCGCATCGCCTTCGTGGAGAAGTTGGTGTGCGCGCCCGCGCCGTTCCAGTCGCCCTTGACCGGCTTCGGGTCGAGGGTCGCGGAGATGTTGAAGTCCTCGGCGGTGCGGTAGAGCAGCCAGCGGGCGATCCACAGCTGGTCGGAGACGGCCAGCGGGCCCACGGGGCCGACCTGGAACTCCCACTGGCCGGGCATGACCTCGGCGTTGATGCCGGAGATGGCGAGGCCCGCCTTCAGGCAGTTGTCCAGGTGGGCCTCGACGACGTCACGGCCGTGGATCTCGTCGGTGCCGACGCCGCAGTAGTAGCCGCCCTGGGCGGCGGGGAAGCCGCCGACCGGGAAGCCGAGCGGGCGGTCGCCCTCGAAGAAGGTGTACTCCTGCTCGATGCCGAAGATCGGCTCCTGCGCGCCGAACTTCTCCTCGGCCTCGGCGAGCGCGGCACGCGTGTTGGAGTGGTGCGGCGTCATGTCGATGTTCAGGACCTCGCACATGACGAGGATGTCGTCACCGCCGCGGATCGGGTCCGGGTACTGGGCGACCGGCTTGAGCACGAGGTCGGAGGCGTGGCCCTCGGCCTGGTTGGTGGACGAGCCGTCGAAGCCCCAGAGGGGGAGCGTGTCCAGGCCCTGCGGGGAGCCCGCCATGACCTTCGTCTTCGAACGCAGCTTGGCCGTCGGCTGGGTGCCGTCGATCCATATGTACTCAGCCTTGAAGGTCACGGGGCCACATCCTCATTCACGCGGGTCTCGAACTACCGGGAGCCTGTCACCAGGGGATTTCCCGGCCGTTGCCCGTTTGTGAACCCCGTGTTACCTGCGTGGCGCGGGGCGGGATGTGGCCCGTGGGCCGTATGCGATCCGGCCTCGTCCGCTAGTCGGCCTGCTCGACGCGGGCGTTGCGGATCAGGAACTTGCCGGGTTCCCTCACCTGCTCGAACGCGGCGTTGTTGAGCAGCACGCAGGAACCGGACGTGGAGGTGACCTCGACGGTCGTGGACTTGTCGTTGTCGAGATTGGTCACCTTCAGCTTCGTGCCCGCCGGGAACTGGTCACTGGACGCGGCCGGGGCCCCGCCCTCCCCGGAGAGCGTCACCTGCTGCCCGGCACAGACCTGCTCACCGGAGGCGTCGGAGGCAGGGGCGGATGCGGAGGCCTGGCCGGAGGTGGCCGGTGCGGAGGCGTCGGCCGGCGGGGTGCTCGCGTCCGCGGCGGACCCGGCCCCCGCCCCCGTATCGCACCCGGAGGCCGCCTGTTTCCGTTTGATCTCCGCGATCACCGCTTCGCGGTTGGCGATCCGGGCCTCGGACTGGGCGTCGGGGTTCGCCTGCTGCCCGTCGATGAACTTCTGGTTGTTGGCGAGCGCGGTGGTCAGCCCGTCGCACACGGCCGAGCCCTGCCCGCCGCCCTGGTCGACCTGCGCCGCGTTGCCCGACGCCGCCAGGGCGAACGCCCCGCCGCCCGCGACCACCGCCGCGGCCGCCGTGAGGGCGAGCCGCTTCCCCGGGCCAAGAGTTCTCCTGCGTGACATGCGCGCCTCCTGTCGTGAGATGCACGTTGTTGCGCACGCCGTTACGTACGAGCGCCCGAACCGGAACACTCAACGACCGCTTCGGATGCTCAAGTAACGTGTCTCACACGGGAGTTGGTGACGCGAAGCGAGGGGGCGCGGCGACGATGGCACCGGAACGGGCGTTCTTCGAGGCGTACGACAAGGTCATGGCCAAGTGGCCAGAGTCGACCGCGCACCTGGACGTCCCCACCCCGTACGGCTCCACGCACGTCCACGCCCTGGGCCCGGCCGACGCCCCGCCCCTGCTGCTGCTCCCGGGCGGCGGCGCGAGCAGCGCAGGCTGGTACGCGAACGTGGCGGCGCTCGCGCAGTCGCGCCGGGTGTACGCGCCCGACCTCATCGGCGAGCCGGGCCGCAGTGTCGCAGCCCCCGGCCGCCCGGTCCGTACGGTCGCCGATCTGTCCGGCTGGCTGGACGCGCTGCTGGCCGGTCTCGATGTCACCGCGCCCGTCGACCTGTGCGGCCACTCGTACGGCGCCTGGATCGCGCTCCACTGTGCGCTGCGGGATCCGGGGCGCGTCGGAGCGCTCACCCTGCTCGACCCCACCCGCTGCTACGCCGGGCTGCGGGCCGGATACCTGGCGCACGCCCTGCCGACGCTGCTGCGGCCCGCCCCGCACCGGACCCGGCGGTTCCTCGTGTGGGAGGCGGGCGGGGCCGCGCTCGACGGCGACTGGCTCGCGCTGCAGGAGGCCGCCGCGGGCTTCCCCTCGGCGCGGCCCGTGACCGGGCGGATCCCGGAACGGGGCGCGCTGCGGACGCTGGGCGAGACGGTGCGGGTACGGGTCGTGCTCGCGGGGGAGAGCCGGGCGCACGGCGTGCGGCGCGTGGCGGAGCGGGCCGGCCCGGGAACGGTCACCGTCCCGGGCCTCTCGCACCACGCGATGCCGCTCCAACTCGGCGCCGGGCTGGCCGAGTTGGTGGCATAGGGGCCTATTTGCGGCCGATGGCGTCCCGTACCGCTTCCTCGCTGCGGCCCACGACCGCCGTGCCGTCCTCGGCCGTGATGATCGGGCGCTGGATCAGCTTCGGGTGGGCGGCGAGCGCCTCGATCCACTGCTCGCGGCTGTCCGCGTCGCGCGCCCAGTCCTTCAGGCCGAGCTCCTTCGCGTCGGCCTCCTGGGTGCGGGTGATGTCCCACGGTTCGAGGCCGAGCCGGCCGAGCACGGCGCGGATCTCGTCGGGCGCGGGCACGTCCTCCAGGTAGCGGCGCACCGTGTAGTCGGCGCCCTCCGCGTCGAGCAGGGTGAGCGCGCTGCGGCACTTCGAGCAGGCCGGGTTGATCCAGATCTCCATGGGGTCAACGGTACGCGAGTGAAGCCGTGCGGCGGCCCTCAAGTCGGCTCTGGCCAGCGGCTTTTGTCAGTGGTCGGCAGTAGAATAGAAGCAGTGTTCGAGGGCTACGGGGGCCCTTGGACGTCCGCGACAGGAGGATGCCTGTGCCCGCTGCCGCCGCTCCGATGCTGATCGATCTGCCGTACACGCCACTCGCCAAGAGGCCGCTCCCCCCGGGGCGCCCCCGCGACTGGTACATCACCCACAACCGCCGCCTGAAGGCCATGCGCCTGGCGATAGCCCTGCTCGACTCCGGCGTCTACCTCCCCACTCAGGCCCACAACCGCAGGATCCGCGCGACCGCCGACCTCGTCGGCATCCATCCGCCGTCCGACACGACGTGTCACATGGTGCGGGCGCTGATGCGGTACAGCCGGTAGTCAGCGCGCAGCTGCCAGCTCCTTCTCCAGGGGCGTGCGGAAACGGGGCGTGACCCGGGTGCCGTCCAGCCAGGACGACAGCCGGGCCGCCTCCGCGGCGACCGCCCGTTCCGCCTTCCGGCCGCCGGACCCGTCCAGAAACCGCCACACCACCTCGCCACCCGCCCCCTGCCCCCACCCACCCACGATCCGCCCGCCCCACCACACCGTCGGGCCGATGTTCCCGCTGCGGTCGAAGAGCGCGGGGCGCAGGTCCGGCGGGAAGTACCAGTCCCGCTCCTGCCAGCCCATCGACGTAGGGTCGAGGCCCGGAAGGAGCGCCGCCCACGGCTCCAAGTCGCCCTCCGGCGGCTCCACTTGGTCCGGTGTCACGTACCCCGTGCCGCCGCCGTCCAGCGACACCGCCACCGCCCCCACCGCGGCGAGCGCCCTGCGCACGTCCGTGACCTTCCACCCCGTCCACCACTTGAGGTCCGCCTCCGTGGCCGGGCCGCACGCCCCCAGCCACCGCCCGAGCAGCTCCGCCTGCGCCCCGGCGACCGGCAGCTCCGGATGCGGCGGCGCCACCGCCCACCGGAACTGCGAGGACGTCCACGAGCCGAGCGGCCTGCCCCGTACGACCCGCCCCTCCACCCCGAGCACCCGCATGAGCCGCGACGACACCGTCTGCTCCGCCTCGTAGCTCTTGCCGCGGCCGTACGTGAACTGCTCCCGCAACCGCGGCTCGTCCGCCACGAGTTCGCTCACCGTGGCCTCCCCGCGCCGCCCGAGCGCGGCCAGCGCCGAGGCCTCCACCTCCGTCAGCCACTCGGGCGTGAGGCGCCCGTCGCTCCCGGCCGCGATGTCCTTGAGGAGCCCGGCCCGCGCCTTCGCCGCCACCGCGAGCCCGGTCGACGCGTGCACCGTCGCCGCCAGCTCCGCCGGGAACGTGAACACGGTGTGCCGCATGCCGTGCATCCGCACCAGCGTCCGGTCCTCGTACAGCGCGCGCCCGACGTCCGCGACGGTCCCGGAGGCGTCCGCGAGCCGCGCCCCCACCGCCAGGTACACCGTCGCCGGATCGGTGCCGTGCAGCGCGACGAGCGAGCGCGCGACGTCCTCGGCGCGGTCCGCGCGCACCGCGGGGGAGAGGCGGTGCGCGAGCGCGAGCCGTGCGCGCCGCTCCTCGTCACCGATGTGCCGCACGGTCCCTGTGCTCTTGGTGTTCATGCGGCACATCCTGCCCGCCGCCGTGCCGCGAAGGTCACCTGTTTGCCCCCCTTGGCATGCGCACCGGCCCTGCCCCACCGTTGACTTGAGCGACCTGGAGTGTGGTGGTCGAGCGGAGGTGTCGGCGATGGCGGACGGACGACGAGGCGCACGAGGCGTACGGGCGGTGGGTGCGGCCCTGTGCGCGGCGGCCCTGACCGTGGCCGCGGCGGGCTGCTCCGACGACGGCGACAACCCTTCCAGCGCGGCGTCGAAGGCCGCGTCCGCCGCCTCCTCGGCAGCGTCCAGGGCCTCGGACGTCGTGGCGTCGGCCACCGCGGAGGCGCAGCAGAAGTTCGACGACTTCAAGGACGGCGTCGACGCCAAGGGCGACGTGAAGCTCGGCGACGTGAAGACCGAGGGCAACCGCACCACGGTGCCCGTCACCGTCGACAACGGCACGTCGGACACCAAGTCGTACGCCGTCCAGGTCAGCTTCAAGAACGGCGACGACAAGCTGGTCGACACCGTCGTGCTCAATGTGGACGACGTGCGGGGCGGCGAATCCAAGGACGCCACCGCCCGCAGCACCCACTCCCTCGGCGACGGCGTCACCGCCGAGGTCTCCCGCGCCCTGCGCCACTGACCCGCGGGGCGCCCGCCATGAGCAGCCCCGCCGAACGCGCCGCCCTGGGCCGCCGGGCCCGCAAGCACAGCCCCCGCTCCTCGCACGGCCCGTGGATCCCGTCCGCCGACCGCCCCGACCCCGTCGTGACCCTGGAACGGCAGGGTGCCGACCGGCTCCGCGACCTGCTGCCCATCCGCTACGGGCGGATGGCGGAGAGCCCCTTCGCCTTCCTGCGCGGCGCCGCCGCCGTGATGGCAGGCGACCTCGCGGCGACACCCCACACCGGGCTCACCGTCCAGCTCTGCGGCGACGCCCACCTGCTGAACTTCGGCCTGTTCGCCGCGCCCGACCGCGCCCTGCTCTTCGACCTCAACGACTTCGACGAGACGTACCCGGGGCCCTTCGAATGGGACGTCAAACGCCTCGCCGCGTCCATAGCCGTCGCCGCCCGCGACAACGGCCACTCCGACAAGCAGGCGCACCGCGCCGCCCTCACCTCCGTCGCCGCGTACCGCACCAACATGCGCCGCCTGGCCTCCCTCGGTGAGCTGACCGTCTGGTACGAGCGCATCGACGCCCACGCGCTGCTCCCGCTCATCCGCTCCACCCGGCACCGCCGCCGCGCCGAGCAGACCCTCAACCAGGCCACCCGGCGCACCAGCCTGCACGCCCTCGGCAAGCTCACGGAGACCACCCCCGACGGCCGCCGCCGCATCGCCCACGACCCGCCGCTCCTCGAACCCGCCGGGGTCTCCGACGCCGCCGCCGTCCGCAAGATGTTCGGCGACTACCGCTCCACGCTCGCCGAGGAACGCCGCCGCCTGCTCGACCGCTACCGCTTCGTCGACGCGGCCCGCAAGGTCGTCGGCGTCGGCAGCGTCGGCACCCGCTGCTTCATCGTGCTGCTCGCCGGGCGCGACGCCGACGACCCGCTGTTCCTCCAGATCAAGGAGGCCACCCGGTCCGTCGTCGAGGACCACATCCCGAACCACGGCCCGTACATCCACCCCGGCCACCGCGTCGTCTCCGGCCAGCGCCTGCTCCAGGCGGCGGGCGACATCTTCCTCGGCTGGATGACCGGGCCGCAGGGCCGCTCCTTCTACTGGCGCCAGCTGCGCGACATGAAGGGCTCCGCCGACGTCACCGTCATGCCGCCCGACGAACTCCTCGCCTACGCCGGGCTGTGCGGCACCGCCCTCGCCCGCGCCCACGCCCGCTCGGGCGACCGGGTCGCCATCGCCGCCTACCTCGGCGGCAAGGACGGCTTCGACCGGGCGGTCGCCGCGTTCGCGCTGCACTACGCCGACCAGACCGCGCGGGATCACGCGGAGCTGCGGGGCGCGATATCGGCCGGAGTGCTGACGGCGGCCCCCGGGGTGTGACGGCCGGCCGCCGGGCATCCGTAGCCGCGCGCCCGCCGGGCGTCTAGGGTCGGAGCTGTGCCGTCACCGATCAGTGCCGACCGTACGGACGACAGCTTCAGCGTCGTCGCCCTCGCCGCGTCCGCGGGCGGCCTCCATGCCCTCGTCACCGTCCTCGGCGGGCTCCAGGCCGACCTGCCCGTGCCCGTCCTCGTCGTCCAGCACCTGGACCCGCGCCACCGCACCGTCCTCGCGGACATCCTCGACCGCCGTACCGTTCTGCGCGTCAAGCTCGCCGAAGAGAGCGAGCCGGCCCTGCCGGGCACCGTCTACATCGCGCCGCCGGACCGCCATCTCCTCGTGCGCCCGGACGGCACCCTCAGCCTCTCCCAGAGCGAACTGGTCCACTTCCTGCGCCCCTCCGCCGACCTGCTCTTCGAATCCGTCGCGGGCGCCTACGGGCCCCGCGCCATCGCCGTAGTCCTGACCGGCACGGGCAACGACGGGGCCATGGGTGTCGACGCCGTGAAGTCCCGCGGCGGTACCGTGATCGCCCAGGATCCGCACACGGCGGAGTTCCGGGGCATGCCGGAGGCGGCGGAGGGTACGGGCACAGTGGACTTCGTGCTGCCGCTGAATGAAATCCCCACGGTGATCCGTGGACTGGTCGACACCAAGATGCAGTAGGTAGGACAGCGATGAGCGAGGCACGGCGTGACGTGGAGACGGACGAGGAGCTGGAGGAGCTGCTCGGCTTCCTGCGGGACGCCCGCGGCTTCGACTTCACCGGCTACAAGCGTTCGTCCCTGGGGCGCCGCATCCGCAAGCGCATGGGCGACGTCGGCATCGACTCGTACGCCGACTACCGCGACCAGCTGGAGACGAACGCCGATGAATTCAGCGCCCTCTTCAACACCATCCTGATCAACGTCACCTCCATCTTCCGCGACACGGACGCCTGGACGTACCTGCAGCGCGAGGTGATCCCCGAGGTACTGGCCGAGCACGGCCAGGAGGAAGAGATCAGGGTGTGGAGCGCCGGCTGCTCCAGCGGCGAGGAGGCGTACTCGCTGGCCATCATGTTCGCCGAGGCCCTCGGCATCGAGGAGACCCTCAACCGCGTCAAGATCTACGGCACCGACGTCGACGACGAGGCCCTGCGCGACGCACGTTCCGGCCTCTATCCGGCCAAGACCCTGGAACCGCTCTCCGACGCCCTGCGGGAGAAGTACTTCGAACAGAACGGGGCACGGTACAGCTTCCGTCCCGACCTGCGCCGCCGCGTCATCTTCGGCCGCCACGACATCACCCGTGACGCCCCCATCTCCCGCCTCGACCTGCTGGTCTGCCGCAACGCCCTGATGTACTTCAACGTCGAGGCGCAGACCCAGATCATCGACCGGTTCCACTTCGCGCTGCGCGAGGGCGGGTTCCTCTTCCTCGGCAAGGCCGAGATGCTGCTCAACGACGCCGACCGCTTCGACGTCGTCAGCATGCGCCAGCGCATCTTCCGCCGCCGTCCGGGCGACTCCGCGGCCCCCTACCAGCCCGCCCCGGTGAAGCTGCGCTCGAACCTGGGCGGCGAGATGCAGCACATGGCCCGCAACCGCCAGTTGCGCGACCTGATCCTCGACGCCTCGCCCGGCGCCGCCCTCGCCGTGGACGCCGAGGGCATCGTCGTCCTCATCAACAACCACGCGCGCGTGCAGTTCGCCCTCACCACGAACGACATCGGCCGCCCCTTCCAGGACCTCGAGGTCTCCTACCGGCCCGTCGAGCTGCGTTCGCTGATCGACCAGGCCACGCACGAGCGCCGCACCCTGCGGGTCAACGGGGCGGAGCGCCGGGTGGGCGAGGACGTCCAGTACTTCGACATCGTCGTCCAGCCGCTGGTCGGTACCGGGGGCCTGCCGGCCGCCACCCACATCACGTTCAACGACGTGACGGTGGCCACCCAGCTCAAGGCCGAGGTCAAGCGCGTACGCGAGGACCTGGAGACGGCCTACGAGGAACTCCAGTCGACGAACGAGGAGTTGGAGACCACGAACGAGGAACTCCAGTCCTCCATCGAGGAACTGGAAACGACGAACGAGGAACTCCAGTCGACGAACGAGGAGTTGGAGACCACGAACGAGGAACTCCAGTCCGGCAACGAGGAACTGGAGACGATGAACGAGGAGATGCGGATCCGCAGCGACGAGCTCGACGAGACCCGCGCCTTCCTGGAGGGGGTGCTCGCCTCCATCGCGGCCGCCATCGTCGTCCTCGACAAGGACCTCAGGGTCAAGAGCTGGAACCGGGGCGCGACCGACCTGTGGGGGCTGCGCCAGGAAGAAGTGGACGACCGGCCCTTCTTCGACCTCGACTTCGGGCTGCCCACCCAGCCGCTGCGGGAGGTCGTGGAGGACTGCGTCAAAACCCGCAACCGGGGCAACCCGGTGGTGGTCGCCGCCGTCAACCGTCTCGGCCGCCGCATCAACTGCACCGTGAACTGCAGCCCCTTCGACGGACACCGCGGCGGTGTCGTGCTGCTGATGGAGGAGGGCGGTCGGAGCAACGGAGCTTCCTGATCCGCTCCCTGGGCGTAGGCTGAGGGCATGACCCTCGGGGGGAGCTCGGTGGAACAGGCCGCCGCCGTCTGGCGGCGAGCGGCCCGCGCCCGTGAGCGCGCCGACCGAGAGCTGAGCCTCGTCGACAAGTACGAGCGTCTGGCCCGAGAGGGCGGCGGTGACCTGCACGTCCGTCTGACGCACATCCACCGGACGAGCGCCAGTCGGCACGAGTTGACCGCCCAGCTCCTCGAGTCCCATGCCCGACGCGCCGCCCGCTGGGCGGACACAGGAGGGCGGCCCCCGCTGTTCATGACGGGGGTCGCGGAGGCCTGCGGGAGCGCGAGCGCGGGCGTCACCCTCGTCGACGTGGAGCGGAACCAGATCGCGACGGCCTCGTCCGACGAGCCCTCACGTGCCGCGCAGGACCTGGAGTACGTCCTCGGCGAGGGCCCGGCGCGCGACGCGGTGCGGGGCCGCTGCGCGGTCGTCGCCTCGGGGGCCGTGCTGACGGACCGCTGGCCCGGCTACGGTCCCGCTGCCGAAGGGCTCGGAATCGGCCACGTCGTCTCCGTACCCCTGCAGTCCGCCGACAGCTGTATCGGCGCTCTGTCCGCCTTCGACACGCGCGTGGACGCCATGTCCGCCACCGCTGTCGCCCAGGTCGCCGACTCCTTGACCCGCAACGTTTTCCTCGGCACGGACGCGGTACCCGGTCTGTTCGGAGGTATCGATTACCGCGCCGAGGTCCACCAGGCCGCGGGCATGGTGGCCGTCCAGCTCGGCTGCCGCATTCCGGACGCACTGGAACTGGTCAAAGTCCGCGCCTTCGTGGACGGTCGTCCCCTCGGTGACATCGCGCAAGATATCGTCCAAGGACGACTCCGACTCGGGTGAGAGGTCTCCACCGTGACACTGCGAGAGCAGGAAGTCGCAGCGGTATTCGCCGAGTTGACAGGCGGTGCTGCCCGCGACCCCCAGGACACCCGGACCCTGCTGGCCACCCTGGCCGAGGGCGCCCGGCGGCTGTTCCACGCGCGCGGAGCGAAAGTGGCGTACGTGCCCGGCGGCCGTTCGCCGCTCCTCACCGAGGGCACCGATTCCTCGCTCGGTGCCCTGGCGGCCGATGCCGCCCGCTGGGAGGAGGGCGCCGGTTACGACGCCCGTACGACGGGCTGCGCCCTCGTGGACGTCGATGTGACGGCGCGCTCCGCGCAGCTGCGCTGGCCGCGCTGGTCCGCGCGCGCCACGGCCCTCGGCTTCGGCCGGGCCACCGCGCTTCCGTTGCGCGGCAGGAAGGAGGAGATCGGTGCGCTGGTCCTCTTCACCGCCGCCGAGAAGCCGCTGGACGAGGAGGCGCTCGCCGTGGTCCGGCTCCTCACCGAGGTCGCGGGGCACACCCTCACCCTCCAGCGTGAACTGAGCGAGACACAGGTCCTCGCGGGCCAGTTGGAGCACGCGCTGTCGAGCCGGGTCGTCGTGGAGCAGGCCAAGGGCATCCTCGCCGCCCGCACCGGCCAGACCCTGGACGAGGCCTTCGCGAGACTGCGGGGCTACGCGCGTTCCCACCAGCGCAAGCTCGCGGACGTGGCCCGCGAGGTCACCGAGGGCCGCGGCGAACTCATCGCCAAGTAGCCCCACCCGCACACACGACGACGGCCGCCCGGGTCCCTCGGACCGGGGCGGCCGCCCTCCTGCGACTGCGGCGCCTACGCCGAGGCCTGGGCCTTCGCCTGCCCCTCCTGCAGCATCTCGCGCAGCGCCTCCTCGTCGTCGTTGCTCAGCGACGTCTGCACCAGCTGACCGCCGTACTGGGCGATCTCCGGCACGACCTTGTCGCGGGCAGCCTGCTTGACGAGGACGAACAGCGCGGCGGCGCCGGGCCGCAGGTTCTGGCTGAGTTCCTTCATGAAGTTGTCGTTGATCCCGGTGTCCGTGACGGCCCCGCCCGCGGCACCCGCGGCGGCGCCCACGGCGGCCCCCAGGAACGGTACGAGGAAGAGCATGCCGATGACGCCTCCCCACAGCGCGCCGCCCGTGGCGCCCATCGTGGTGTGGTTCACCGCCTGGTGCAGCTTGATCTTCCCGTCGGACTCCCGGCGCTCGACGACGACGATGTCCTCGAGCTCGACGAGGTGCTCCTTGGACATCTCCAGGAGCCTGTTGCGGACCTGGTCGGCGGTGGCGAGGTCGTTATAGGCGACGACGAACAGATTGCTCATGACGGCACTCCTCCGAGGCTTGTCAGCGTGTGCGACTTGCCCGAGTTTAGGGCGGTTGGCCGTATTCCGCCCGGCGAGCCTCACACGCCCCTGACACGGCCGAGGGCCCGGCCTCCCTTGCGGGGAGACCGGGCCCTCGGCGACGAGCGCGTCCGGAGGTACGGGACGGCTTAGAGGTCGAAGTACAGCTCGAACTCGTGCGGGTGCGGGCGCAGCTGGATCGGGGCGATCTCGTTCGTGCGCTTGTAGTCGATCCACGTCTCGATCAGGTCGGACGTGAAGACGCCGCCGGCCTGCAGGTACTCGTTGTCCGCCTCCAGGGCGTCGAGGACCGCGGGCAGGGAGGTCGGGACCTGCTGGACGTTGGCGTGCTCCTCGGGAGCCAGCTCGTACAGGTCCTTGTCGATCGGCTCGGCCGGCTCGATCTTGTTCTTGACGCCGTCGAGGCCCGCCATGAGCAGCGCCGAGAAGGCGAGGTACGGGTTCGAGGACGGGTCGGGCGCGCGGAACTCGACGCGCTTGGCCTTCGGGTTCGAGCCCGTGATCGGGATGCGCATCGCGGCGGAGCGGTTGCGCTGCGAGTACACCATGTTGACCGGCGCCTCGAAGCCCGGGACCAGGCGGTGGTACGAGTTCACCGTCGGGTTGGTGAAGGCGAGCAGCGACGGGGCGTGCTTGAGGATGCCGCCGATGTAGTAGCGGGCGGTGTCCGAGAGGCCCGCGTAGCCCTGCTCGTCGTAGAAGAGGGGCTCGCCACCGGACCACAGGGACTGGTGGACGTGCATGCCCGAGCCGTTGTCACCGAAGATCGGCTTCGGCATGAAGGTCGCGGTCTTGCCGTTGCGCCAGGCGACGTTCTTCACGATGTACTTGAAGAGCATCAGGTCGTCGGCCGCGGCGAGCAGCGTGTTGAACTTGTAGTTGATCTCCGCCTGACCGGCCGTGCCCACCTCGTGGTGCTGGCGCTCGACCTGGAGGCCCTGCTTGTCCAGCTCGAGGGAGATCTCGGCGCGCAGGTCGGCGAAGTGGTCGACCGGCGGGGTCGGGAAGTAGCCGCCCTTGTAGCGGACCTTGTAGCCGCGGTTGTTCTCCTCGGAGCCGGTGTTCCAGGCGCCGGCCTCGGAGTCGATCTCGTAGACCGAGCGGTTCGCGGAGGTCTCGAAGCGCACCGAGTCGAAGACGTAGAACTCGGCCTCGGGACCGAAGAACGCGGTGTCGGCGATGCCGGTGGAGGCGAGGTACGCCTCGGCCTTCTTCGCCACGTTGCGCGGGTCACGGGAGTACTGCTCGCCCGTGATCGGGTCGTGGATGAAGAAGTTGACGTTCAGCGTCTTGTCGCGGCGGAAGGGGTCCACGCGGGCGGTGGAGAGGTCCGCGCGCAGCGCCATGTCGGACTCGTGGATGGCCTGGAAGCCGCGGATCGACGAGCCGTCGAAGGCCAGCTCCTCCGTGGGGTCGAACGCCGCAGCCGGTACCGTGAAGTGCTGCATCACACCCGGCAGGTCGCAGAAGCGAACGTCAACGAACTTGACGTCCTCGTCCGCGAGGAATTTCTTGGCGTCATCGGCGTTCTGGAACATCCAACTCCTCCTACTCCCACCCAGGGAGGGGCGGGGTTGCAGCTCTTGGCAGCTCGATCGCGCGACCGGTGCGGTGGCACACGCTGGGACCTGACGATATGCAGGCGTGATTTCTCAAGCATGACCCATTTGTTTCGCCCAAGTTAACCGGAGCGGGGGTCAGGGCCGCATCAGGAGAGCGGCGCAGTACCGTTGACGCGTGGACAACAGGGAAGCAATGGGATCGTGGCTGTCCGGGCCTCGTGAGGCCATGGAACAGGCGGGCGCCGACTTCGGCTACCGCGGTGAACAGCTCGGTCTGCCCGAGCACGGACCCGGCTCCATCGCGCGCCCCGGACGCCGCATCGGAGCCCTCGTCGTCGACTGGGCGCTGTGCATGCTGATCGCATACGGCCTGGTCACGCGCGGTTACGAGCAGGCGACGGGGAACTGGGCGCTGCTCATCTTCTTCGTCCTCAGCGTGCTCACGGTCGGCACCATCGGCTGCACGCCCGGCAAGCGCCTCTTCGGCCTGCGGGTCGTCTCCGAGGCCGGCGGGCGCATCGGTTTCGGCCGGGTGCTGGCCCGCTCGGTGCTGCTGTGCGTCGCCGTCCCGGCGCTGATCTGGGACCGCGACGGCCGCGGCCTGCACGACCGGGTCGCGAAGGCGGTCCAGGTCCGCGTCTAGGGGCGCGGGGAACTGCGCGAACCGGACCACCGGCGACACGCGAGCCGCACCGCGATCAGCACGGGCACCAGCCCACGCGGGAATGTAGAGAGGCGGGCCGGAACCTGATGGTTCCGGCC
>NZ_JBHWKQ010000045.1:0-12204 GCF_042730865.1 Streptomyces sp. NPDC059897
CCTTGGTCACGCCCCCGGGGGCGGTGTACCCGCACCGGGCGGCGGCAGGTGTACGGGGGGCCCCCCCGGAAAGGGCGGCCCGCCGTTCTCTCACGGTCCGTCAGGACTCAGAACTTGTTGCGCGGGGTGATTCCCAGCGACATGCCCGACAGGCCGCGCTGACGGCCACTGAGCTTGTCCGCGATGCCGCGCAGCGCCGAGCCCGCGGGGGACTCCGGGTCGGTGAGCACGACGGGCTTGCCCTCGTCGCCGCCCTCGCGCAGGCGTACGTCGATGGGGATGGACCCGAGGACGGGAACGTCCGTGCCGGTGGTCCGGGTCAGGCCCTCGGCGACCAGCTTGCCGCCGCCCGTGCCGAACACGTCGACCATCTCGTCGCAGTGCGGGCAGGGCAGCCCGGACATGTTCTCGACGACGCCGACGATCTTCTGGTGGGTCTGCACGGCGATCGAGCCGGCCCGCTCGGCGACCTCGGCGGCGGCCTGCTGCGGCGTGGTGACGACCAGGATCTCCGCGTTCGGGACCAGCTGGGCGATGGAGATCGCGATGTCGCCGGTGCCGGGCGGCAGGTCGAGCAGGAGCACGTCCAGGTCGCCCCAGAACACGTCCGCGAGGAACTGCTGGAGCGCGCGGTGCAGCATCGGGCCGCGCCATACGACCGGTGCGTTGCCCGGCGTGAACATGCCGATCGAGATGACCTTCACGCCGTTCGCCGACGGCGGCATGATCATGTCCTCGACCTGCGTGGGCTTGCCGTCGGCGCCCAGCATGCGCGGGACGCTGTGCCCGTAGATGTCCGCGTCGACGACGCCGACCTTCAGGCCGTCCGCGGCGAGCGCCGCCGCCAGGTTCACCGTCACCGAGGACTTGCCGACGCCGCCCTTGCCGGAGGCCACCGCGTACACGCGGGTCAGCGAGCCGGGCTTGGCGAACGGGACCTCGCGCTCGGCGGTGCCGCCGCGCAGCGCCGTCGCCAGCTCCTTGCGCTGCTCGTCGCTCATCACGTCGAGGGTGACCTGCACATCGGTCACGCCGTCGACGCGGGCGACGGCCTCGCGCACGTTGTTCTCGATCGTCGAGCGCATCGGGCAGCCGGAGACGGTCAGGTACACGGTGACCGCGACGACTCCGTCCGCACCGATGTCCACCGATTTGACCATCCCCAACTCGGTGATGGGCCGGTTGATCTCGGGGTCGTTCACTGTCGCGAGTGCCTCGCGCACCGCGTCTTCCGTAGCCATGCACCCGAGTCTACGGCGGGGTAACCCGCACCCGGAAAGCCCTGTCACCGGTCGTCTACATCACGTCCACGCTCGCGCTCCGCGGGGAATACGCCGGACTCCGGGGCGGACGGCCGCTGCTCCTCCAGCTCCTTGACGAGGTCCTGCAGCTCGGAGCGGATCCAGTCGCGCGTCGCGACCTCGCCGAGCCCGATCCGCAGGGCCGCCATCTCGCGGCTCAGATACTCGGTGTCGGCGATGGAGCGCTCGTTCTGCTTGCGGTCCTGTTCGAGATTGACCCGGTCGCGGTCGTCCTGCCGGTTCTGCGCGAGCAGGATCAGCGGGGCGGCGTACGAGGCCTGCAGCGACAGCATCAGGGTCAGGAAGATGAACGGGTACTCGTCGAAGCGCAGATCGGGGGGCGCGACGATGTTCCACACCACCCACACGATGATGAGGACCGTCATCCAGACGATGAACCGGCCCGTCCCCAGAAAGCGTGCGATCCGCTCCGAGAGCCTGCCGAAGGCCTCGGGGTCGTAATCGGGGATCAGCTTCCGCTTCGGCGCGCGCGGCTGGTCGAGCCGGATGCGCGGCCTGCGCGGGGCGTCGCGTTCGCGTTCCTCAGTCGGCATGGTTCACCTCCCCGGAAAGGTGAAACTCCTGCTCGCGCCAGTCCTCGGGCAGCATGTGGTCCAGTACGTCGTCCACGGTCACGGCGCCGAGCAGCGAGCCGCTGTCGTCGACGACGGGCGCGGCCACCATGTCGTACGTCGCGAAGAACCCGGCGATCTCCGGCAGCCCGGCCGCCGGGGTCAGGGCCTGCAGATCCTCGTCGAGGACCGCGCTGACCATCGTGTACGGGGGATCGCGCAGCAGCCGCTGGAAGTGGATCGTGCCCAGGTACTTCCCGGTCGGCGTCTCGTCAGGCGGCCGGCACACGTACACCTGCGCGGCGAGCGCGGGGGACAGGTCGGGATTGCGGATGCGGGCGAGGGCCTCGGCGACGGTGGAGTCGGGGCGCAGCACGATCGGCTCGGTCGTCATCAGGCCGCCCGCGGTCCGGTCCTCGTACGCCATCAGGCGCCGCACGTCGGCCGCCTCGCTCGGTTTCATCAGGTCGAGGAGGCGTTCCTTGTCGTCCTCGGGGAGCTCGCCGAGGAGGTCGGCGGCGTCGTCCGGGTCCATCTCCTCCAGGACGTCGGCGGCGCGCTCCTCCTTCAGCTTGCCGAGCACCTCGATCTGGTCGTCCTCGGGGAGCTCCTCCAGGACGTCGGCCAGGCGTTCGTTGCTGAGCGCGGCGGCGACCTCCGCGCGGCGCTTGGGGGAGAGGTGGTGCAGCACGTTGGCGAGGTCGGCGGGGCGCAGCTGCTCGAACGTGGCGAGCAGGCTCTCCGCGCCCTGCCCGTGCTCCTCCAGGTTGAAGCCGTCGACGCCCGACCAGTCGACGGTGATCGCCTCGCCCTTGGCGCGCCGGAACGCGCCGCGCTTCGCGGAGTTCTTCCGTACGAAGACCCGGTCGATCTCCCAGTCGCGGCGCGCGGGCAGCTGCTGGATGGAGACGTCGAGGACGGTGACCTCCTCGCCGGTCTCCACGAGCCGCACGCGCCGGTCCAGCATCTCGCCGAGGACCAGACGTTCGGTGGGCCGCTGTTCGAAGCGCCGGACGTTCAGCACGCCCGTCGTGATCACCTGGCCCGACTCGATCCCGGTGACGCGGGTCATGGGCAGGAAGATGCGCCGCCGGGTCGACAGCTCGACGACGAGCCCGAGCAGCCGCGGCGGCCTGCGACTCGCGCGCAGCATCGCCACCACGTCGCGCACGCGGCCCACCTGATCACCGTTCGGGTCGAAGACGGCGATGCCGGCGAGGTGCGACACGAAGATCCGGGGAGCGCCTCCAGCCATACCCTCGCGCGCCTCCTTCCGAGTTTCGTCCGCATCCGTCCATATATGCAGTCAATTTCCCGCCCAGGCTAGCCGCTCCCCGTCCCCCGCGCCTTTGCGCGACGGCCACCCGGCCTGGGCGGGTAACCGCAGATCGCGGAGGTACGCTGCCGTACTGCCCCCACCCAGCTGCCGTACGAGAGGTAGTCCGCCCGTGACCCCGCGCCCCCTCAACCGTCGTACCCGCAGGACACTCATGGTGGGCGTGATGTGCACGGGGCTCGCGGTGGGCCTCGCGGCGTGCAGCGAGGAGGACCCCGACGCGGGGACGAACGGGGTCGGGAAGCTGACCCCGGCCAAGATCCAGTCCCGTACGGTCAAGGCGGCCCGCGGCGCGGACACGGTGCACGTCGCCGGCACGGTGGTCGTCAACAAGAAGACGTACAAGCTGGACATGCGGCTGAAGGGCGACGGCGGCACGGGCTCGGTGAGCACGGGCGGCGGCACGTTCCGGCTGCTGCGGGTCGGTGACCACCTCTACCTCAAGGCGGGCGCCGGTTTCTGGACGCACTCCGAGGACGGCAAGAGCGAGCACGGGGCCGGCGGCGCCGCCCAGAAACTCGACGGCAAGTACGTGAAGGTGCCGAAGGGGGACCCGGCCTATCAGCGGCTGAGCACGTTCACCGACAAGGGCGTGCTGCTCGACGGGCTGCTCGCGCTGCACGGCACGCTCGCGAAGGGCGACCGCGGCACCTCGGGCGGCGTCCGCACGATCGAACTGACCGGCGCCAAGGGCGCGGGCGGAACGCTCGACGTGTCCCTGGAGGGCAGCGCGTACCCGATGCGCCTGGAGCGGGCCGGGGGCGCCGGAACCATCCAACTCAGCGAGTGGGGCAAGGACTTCACGCTCCGCGAACCGAAGTCCACGGAAACGGTCGACTACGGCCAGGCCCTGCCGGGCTGACCGAGACGTCAACGCCGCTTCCGCCGGGCCAACAGCTTCGGCAGCCCCGCCGGAACCGGATTCCGCGTCGTGGCCGGCGACACCACGGGGGCGGCGGCCAGCGACCCGTCGGACGCCGGCTCCGGCGCACCACCCACGGGCTCAAGACGAACCACCCGACACTCCCGCGCCCACCGCTCCGGCATCGTCTCGGAGTCCGGCGCGTTCAGCCGCTTCCCCTTCAGCTCCCCGACCACGGCCTCGTACGGCTCCGTGCCCGGCGTCAGCTCGACGACCTTCGCCCGCCAGCCGACGAGCCGCCCGCCCTTGTCCTTGCTGCGGACGGTGACGAGGGCCGCGCCGCCGTCGGCCAGGCCGGGCAGCGGCTGCTCGCCGGGCCCGTCGCCGACGAGGCACGCCGCGCCCTCGTGCCACACGTGCCACAGGGCCCGCTCCACGCCGCGCTCGCCGCGCACCCAGATCAGCCCGGACTTCTTCGTGGCCTCCTCGACGAGGGCGGCGTCGAGCAGTTCAGCAGTCGTCATACGGCAAGCCTAGCCGCGGCGTTCACAGCCACCCGTTGCGCTTCAGCGTCCGGTGGATCCCGAAGCAGACGCCGCCGATGAGGGCCAGCACCATCGGGTAGCCGAACCGCCAGTGCAGCTCGGGCATGTGGTCGAAGTTCATGCCGTACACGCCGCACACCATGGTCGGCACGGCGATGATCGCGGCCCACGAGGTGATCTTGCGCATGTCCTCGTTCTGGGCGACGGAGGCCTGCGCCAGATTGGCCTGGAGGATCGAGTTCAGCAGCTCGTCGAAGCCGATGACCTGCTCCTGTACGCGCTCCAAGTGGTCGGCGACGTCCCGGAAATACTTCTGGATGTCCGGGTCGATCAGCCGCATCGGCCGCTCGCTGAGCAGCTGCAAGGGGCGCCGCAGCGGGGCGACGGCCCGCTTGAACTCCAGTACCTCGCGCTTGAGTTGGTAGATCCGCCCCGCGTCCGAGCCGCGCGGGGAGCCCTTGCCGGGCTGCGAGAAGACCTCGGTCTCGACCTCGTCGATGTCGTCCTGCATCGCGTCGGCCACGGCCAGATACCCGTCGACGACGTGGTCGGCGATGGCGTGCAGCACGGCGCTCGGGCCCTTGGCGAGCAGCTCCGGGTCGTCCTGGAGCCGGTGCCGCAGCGCGCGCAGCGAGCCCTGGCCGCCGTGCCGGACCGTGATGAAGAAGTCCCGGCCGGTGAAGCACATGACCTCGCCGCTCTCCACGATCTCGCTGGTCGCGGTGAGTTCGGCGTGCTCGACGTAGTGGATGGTCTTGAAGACGGTGAACAGCGTGTCGTCGTAGCGCTCCAGCTTGGGGCGCTGGTGGGCGTGGACGGCGTCCTCGACGGCGAGCGGGTGCAGCCCGAACTCGGCGGCGATACCGGCGAATTCCTCCTCGGTCGGCTCGTGCAGGCCGATCCAGGCGAAGCCGCCGTCGCGCCGCACCTGGTGCTTGGCACCGCCGGGCGTGAGGCACTCGGAGGACGGGACGCGGACGCCGTCGCGGTACACGGCGCAGTCCACGACGGCCGAGCAGGCGGCCTCGTCGCGGGTGAAGTCGTACGAGGCCCTGGCCTGGTTGGCGTACGGGGCGACGCTCTTGCGCAGCGAGGGACGGACGGCGGCTCGCAGGTCGCGCATCATCGACATGGGCAGGCTCCTTCGCGGGCGGGAGTCGCCGTGCGTCGGGTGGAACCACCCGGAATGAGGACGTCCTGGCCAACCGGAAACCGGGACATGCTGCACGTCCACAAAGCGGGAAGCACCGCACCGACGCTGGGCGGCTTCGCTGACTGATTCAGATCGCGACGACCCAGGCGGGCGTCGATGCAATCAGGGGAAACGAAGTGCTCTTCCGGCAGACGCGGTCAGCACGATGTACGGCCGACTACGGATGAGATGAGGCCCTGGGCCCTACAGGCCGGAAGAACGGGTAGTACTGCACGGTCGACTTCGATCCATGACAGCCCCACCTCCTCCGGCCGGTCCCCCGTGGGGGACGAGAAACGGGTCGGGATTCCGACGGGCTCGCGGGGGCCCTCGGCGGACACGCACCGCGTGTTGTCCCGACCAGCGGCCAAGACTATCAGCCGACCGGCGAAAGCGGGCCCCGTCCTTACCCGTTGATGGCGAGATCTATGCTCGCGGGATGGCAGAAGTTCTCGCGCTCGTGGAGGCGCGTCTCCGGACAACCCTGGGTGAACCGGACGCTCGCGCGGCGGTCACCTTCCTCGGCACCGACCGGATCGAGGTGTTGCGCTTCACAGAGGGCGACGTGGTGCGCTACGCCACCCTCGGCATGTCCGCGTCCCCGATGACCGACCCCACGGCGGCCCTCGCCGACCCGGTCGCGGGCCCCCGCGCCGAGCTGGTCCTGACCGTCCGCGCGGGGCTCGCCGACACCGACAAGGTGCTGCGCCCGCTCGCGGTCCTCGCGGCCTCCCCGCAGGTCGAGGGCCTCGTCGTGGCGCCGGGCGCGTCGCTCGACGTGGGCGAACCGCTGTGGCCCGCCGCCCCGTTCACCTCGGCCCTCGTCGCGGAGTCCGGCGGCCTGATCGAGGACCTGGACCTCGACGCCCCGCTGGATCCCGTACGGTTCCTGCCGCTGCTGCCCATGACGCCGAACGAGGCGGCGTGGAAGCGGGTGCACGGCGCCGCCGCGCTCCAGGAGAAGTGGCTGAACAGCGGAACGGACCTGCGCGATCCGCTGCGCAGGTCCGTTTCCCTGGACTGAGGAGCCCTTGGGCTGAGGTCCCGTCAGTTGGCGTAGACGGAGACGCTGTCCTCGGTGGCGTGCTTCGGCTCCAGCTCCTCGGCCTCGTGGTTCAGTGCGCTCCTGCGCACCCAGACCACGACCGCGCCGAGCACCGCCGTGACCGCGGCGACCACGAACGGGATGTGGATGTTGCTCCACTCCTCGATCTTCGGCGCGAAGAACGGGGCCGCCGCGGCGGCGAACCACCGGACGAAGTTGTAGCCGGCGCTCGCCACCGGGCGCGGCGCGTCCGAGACGCCGAGCGCCAGCTCCGTGTAGACGGTGTTGTTCACGCCGATGAAGGCGCCGGACAGGATCGTGCAGACGACGGCCGCGGTGTGGTTGCCGTACCCAAGGACGAGCACGTCGAGGGCGAGCAGCACGAGCGAGCCGCCGAGCACCTTGAGCGAGCCGAACCGGGCCTGCATGCGCGGCGCGACGATCACCGAGAACAGCGCGAGCAGCACACCCCAGGCGAAGAACACCGCGCCCGACTTGTACGGCGTCATGTTCAGCACGAACGGCGTGAAGGCCAGCACCGTGAAGAACGTGTAGTTGTAGAAGAAGGCCGAGATCGCCGCCGACGCGAGGCCGCCGTGGCCGAGCGCCTTGATGGGGTCGAGGATCGAGGTCTTCTTCGCGGGCTTCGGCTGTTCCTTGAGGAACACGGTGATGCAGACGAAGCCGATGGCCATCAGCGCGGCGGTGCCGAAGAACGGGTAGCGCCAGCTGGCGTTGCCGAGCAGCGCGCCGACCAGTGGCCCGCAGGCCATGCCGAGTCCGAGCGCGGACTCGTAGAGGAGGATCGCGGCGGCGCTGCCACCGGCGGCGGCGCCGACGATGACGGCGAGCGCGGTCGACACGAAGAGCGCGTTGCCGAGGCCCCAGCCCGCGCGGAAGCCGACCAGCTCCCCGACGGAACCGGACGTGCCCGCGAGCGCCGCGAAGACCACCACGAGGGCGAGGCCGACGAGGAGGGTCTTCTTGCCGCCGATGCGGCTGGAGACGAACCCGGTCACCAGCATGGCGATGGCGGTGATCAGGAAGTACGAGGTGAAGAGCAGGGAGACCTGGCTGGGTGTCGCTTCGAGGCCCTTGGCGATGGACGGCAGGATCGGGTCGACCAGGCCGATGCCCATGAAGGCGACGACGGATGCCCCGGCGGTCGCCCAGACCGCCTTCGGTTGACGCAGGAGGCTGCCGGCCCCTGCGTCGAACGTGTCCCCTTCGGCGGGACCCCCTGTACTGCTGTGGCTCATGCCTGCTGCTCCTTCGAGTCCTTCGGGGTCCGTGTGGACCGTTCGGGTCCGCATGGATCGTTGGCGTATGCACATAATAAGTTAGAGCAGCTAATTAATGCAAGCTACATCTATCTGTCCTGGTCGGGGCGCCACGGCGCTGCCCTCCGGACGGGTGATCGTCCTTGACGCGGCGCGGGACGGGGAGGACCGTGGGGCTCTATGAGGGGCGAACCCAGTTGCCCGAAGTGTGGTGGCCGGGTCAGGGCTCCCGGACTCTTTGCCGACTCCTGGCAGTGTGATGTGCACGGGACCGTGCATCCGATGCAGCCCGTGATCCCGCCCAGCGTCGAGGCGCTCAGCGTCGTGGTGCGCCGCGCGAGGGTGCCGGTCTGGATGCCCTGGCCGCTGCCCGTCGGCTGGCTGTTCACCGGCGTGGCCAACGCGGGGGACGAGCGCCACGGCGGCCGTGCCACCGCCGTCGCCTGCTCGGGGCCCGGGCCCCTCGGCGGGCCCGGTGAGCTGGTGCTCGTCGCCGAGGAGCTGGGCGTCGGACTCGGCGCGCGCTACGCGGGGATCGACGGCCCCGACCCCGGCCCGTACATGGAGGTTTCGGGACCCCCGCAGGCCAAGGTCCTCGCCGCGGGCAGGCCCACCCCGATGTGGCACGTCTCCGGCACCCCGGACGACCGGGCGGTCTTCGCCGGCGAGGCGCGCGGCCTGTGGCTGTGGGCGGTCGTGTGGCCGGAGCAGACGGGGATGCTGATGTACGACGAGCTGGTGCTCACGGACCTGCGGGACGCGGGGGCCGAGGTGGACCTGCTGCCGTGCGGGGCGCTGTCGCCGCGCATTCTGAAGTAGGCCGGGCGTCGGGTGCGGCAAGGGGCCGGAGCGGTAAGGGGTCCGCGCCTGGTTCGGTGGTGACGGGGGTGCGGGAATCCCCGTTATCCTTGAGCGGTCCCCGTCAGTCCGTCGAGCCTGGAGTACGCAGCCGTGCGCATCGATCTGCACACCCACTCCACCGCTTCCGACGGCACGGACAGCCCGGCCGAACTCGTACGGAACGCCGCCGCGTCCGGCCTGGACGTCGTCGCGCTCACCGACCACGACACGACGCGCGGGCACGCCGAGGCCATCGCCGCCGCATCCGAGGGGCTGACCCTCGTTACCGGCGCCGAGCTCTCCTGCCGCCTCGACGGCGTGAGCATGCACATGCTGGCGTACCTCTTCGATCCCGAGGAGCCGGCCCTGCTCGCCGAGCGCGAGCTGGTCCGCGACGACCGGGTGCCGCGCGCCAAGGGCATGATCGCCAAGCTGAACGAGCTGGGCGTGCCCGTCACCTGGGAGCAGGTCGCCCGGATCGCGGGCGACGGCTCGGTCGGCCGTCCGCACGTCGCGACGGCCCTGGTCGAGCTCGGCGTCGTACCGACGGTCTCGGACGCCTTCACGGGCGACTGGCTCGCCGACGGCGCGCGCGCGTACGTCCCCAAGCACGAGACCGACCCCTTCGAGGCGATCCGGCTGGTCAAGGCCGCCGGTGGCGTCACCGTCTTCGCGCACCCCGCCGCCGTCAAGCGCGGCCGCACGGTTCCCGAGTCGGCGATCGCGAAGCTGGCGGAGGCCGGGCTCGACGGCATCGAGGTCGACCACATGGACCACGACGCCGCGACCCGCGAGCGCCTGCGCGGCCTCGCGGCCGACGTCGGGCTGCTGACCACCGGGTCCTCGGACTACCACGGCAGCCGCAAGACGTGCGTGCTCGGCGAGTACACCACCGACCCCGAGGTCTACGGGGAGATCACGCGGCGCGCGACGGGCGCCTTCCCGGTGCCGGGCGCCGGCGGACACCGCGCCTGACGCGCCCCGCGCTCATCGCCTCACCACGTACGCGCTCCGTACGTGACCCGACCCACCCTTCCGCACCACTCTCGCAAGGCACCCCACCGTGTTCGACGCTGCCGTCTTCGGATCCCTTTTTCTCACGCTTTTTGTGATTATGGATCCCCCCGGAATCACCCCGATCTTCCTCGCCCTCACCGCGGGCCGCCCCGCCAAGGTCCAAAAGCGCATGGCCTTCCAGGCGGTCTGCGTCGCCTTCGGCGTCATCGCCGTGTTCGGCGTCCTGGGCAACCAGATCCTGGCCTATCTGCACGTCTCCGTACCGGCCCTGATGATCGCGGGCGGTCTGCTGCTGCTCCTGATCGCGCTCGACCTGCTGACCGGCAAGACGGACGAGCCCAAGCAGACCAAGGACGTGAACGTCGCCCTCGTGCCGCTCGGCATGCCGCTGCTCGCCGGGCCCGGCGCGATCGTCTCCGTGATCCTCGCCGTCCAGGACGCGGACTCGATGGGGGACCAGATCTCGGTCTGGTCCGCGATCATCGCGATCCACGTGGTGCTGTGGCTGGTGATGCGCTACTCGCTGGTGATCATCCGCGTCATCAAGGACGGCGGCGTGGTCCTGGTGACCCGGCTCGCGGGCATGATGCTGTCCGCGATCGCGGTGCAGCAGATCATCAACGGCGTGACGCAGGTGATCCAGGGTTCCTGACCGCGGCGCGCCGCCCCGGCACAGCGAAGCCCCCGTACGCAGCGTGCGTACGGGGGCTTCGACGCGTGAAAGTCGTCTTACGCCGTTACGAGGCGGACGACTCTGCCGGGCGGATGTAGAGGCGCTGCCCGATGGCGGCGGCCTGCTGAACGATCCGGTTGACGGAGGCGGCGTCCACGACGGTGCTGTCCACGGCGGTGCCGTCGACATCGTCGAGTCGCATGATTTCGAAGCGCATGGGCTTCTCCCTTCGTCTGGTGATCCTCCTGAAGGAGAACTACTGGTGCGGGGGCTTCTCAGCCTGATCCCGCCGTACGGCCGGGCGGTTGCCCGGCCGTTAAGAGTGAATTGCGCGGCCGCAGTGCCGCGCGTTCCAAGGGGTACAACGAGTTGCTCGCTGCAAACATTCCCTACGCTAAGGAAATTTTTTGTTCGGCTAATGACTCGCCCGTCAGTAGTGCGGCGAGAAGCCTGTGACCTGCGGTTCTACGCTGTCGGGTGGCGGTCCCAGAAGTCGGCGAGCGCGGCGGCCGTGGCCTCCGGCTGGTCCGTATTGGGGGAGTGCTCGGCTCCGGTGACGACGGTGCGCTCCGCGCCGAGGCGCGCCGCCATGTCGTCCAGGAGCGGCACGGGCCAGGTGTCGTCCCGCTCGCCCGACAGCACATGTATCGCGAGGCCGAGGGCGGCGAGCTCGCCGATCCGGTCCGGCTCCGTGCACAGCTGTCCCGCCGTGGCGATGAGCTGGGCCGGGCTGTTCCGCATCCAGCGGCGCCGCAGATCCTCGCCGTCCCCGCGGAGATCGGCGGCGTCCTCGGGCGCGTCCAGACCCTGGATGGCCTCCCATACCTGCCCCATGTCGAGCGCGGCGAGGGCGCCCTGGAGCAGCTTGGCGCGCTCCTGCTGGGGCGGTGCGACGGCGGCGGGGCCCGAGGACATCAGCGTGAGAGAGGCGAACGGCGCGGGATCCTCGATGGCCGCCGCGCGCGCGACGAGCCCGCCGAGCGAGTGGCCCAGAAGATGCACCCGGGGGGCGCCCTCGGCGCGGAGCGCCGCCGCCTGCGCGAGCACATCGCGCGCCAACTCGCGCTGCTGGTAAGGCCCTTCGTCGTCGCTCGGGCCCTCCGACTCGTACTGCCCGCGCCCGTCCACGGCGACGGTCCGGTAACCGGCCGCGCTCAGCGGGGCGTGCAGCTCGATGAAGTCCTCCTTGCTCCCCGTGAACCCGGGAAGCAGCAGGGCGGTGCCCACGACCGGGCCCTCGGCCGGCTCGCCGGTGAGCGCGGCGAAGTCGCCACGGGCGGTGCGGAGGCGGTGCGCACGGGTACCGGGCGGCGGGGTGAAGGTCGCGGGCCTGCTCATGTGCCGAGATTACGCGCAGCCACCGACAACGAAGGCCCGGGCCCCGCGGCAGCGGGATCCGGGCCTTTCGCCGTGGACCGATCAGGCCTCGGGGGCCTCGACCTTCTTGCGCGTGCGGCGCGGCTTCGTCACGGTCGCCTCGGCGGCCGGCTCGGCCTTCTTCCGGGTCCGCGCGGCGGGCTTCGCCTCGGCGGTCTCGGCGG
>NZ_JBHWKQ010000045.1:12301-20694 GCF_042730865.1 Streptomyces sp. NPDC059897
CGGCGGGCTCGGCCTTCTTGCGCGTGCGGGTGCGCGTGGCGGGCTTGGCCTCGGCGGCCTCCGCGGTGTCGACGGCGGCCTCCGCCTTCTTGCGCGTGCGACGCGGCTTCGCCTCGGTCGCCTCGGCCGCCTCAGCGGTCTCGGCGGCGGGCTCGGCCTTCTTGCGCGTGCGGGTGCGCGTGGCGGGCTTGGCCTCGGCGGCCTCCGCGGTGTCGACGGCGGCCTCCGCCTTCTTGCGCGTACGCGTACGGGCCGCCGGCTTCGCCTCGGTGGCCTCGACGGTGTCGACCGCAGCCTCCGCCTTCTTACGGGTGCGGGTCCGCGTGGCGGGCTTGGCCTCGGCGGCCTCCGCGGTGTCGACGGCCGCTTCGGCCTTCTTCCGCGTACGGGTGCGCGTGGCGGGCTTCGCCTCGGCGACCTCGGGGGCCTCGGCGACCTCGGTGGCCTCGACGGTGTCGACCGCGGCCACCGCCTTCTTGCGGGTGCGCGCGGGCTTCGCCTTCGGCTCGGCCTGCTCCGGCTCCGCGGCCGCGGGCACGGCCTCCACCGTCTCGACGACGGCCTCGGCCTTCTTGCGCGTACGGCGGCGCGGCTGGGCGGGAATCTCCGCCTCGACCGTCTCCACGACCGCCTCGGCGGCGGGGGCCACCGGCGCGACCTGCGTGGCGGCGGCGTTCCCGCGCGTACGACGGCGACGACGCGGCGTCCGCGGCTCGGTGGACTCCTCGACGGGAGCGGCAGCAGGGGCGGGAGTGGTCGCGGGCGCGGCCGTGGCCTCACCGGCGCCGACCGGCTCGCCACCGCGCATCCGGCGACGGCGGCGCGGCGCACGCGCCGGGCGCTCACGCTCCTCGCGCTGCTCGCGGTCCCGGCCGCGGTCACGATCCCGGCCGCGGTCCCGGTCGCCCCGGCCGCCGCGCGAGGACGACGCCCCGCGGCCACCGGTCTCGCCCAGGTCCTCGATCTCCTCGGCGTCGAGCCCGGCGCGCGTACGCGACGAGCGCGGCAGCACGCCCTTGGTGCCCGCCGGGATGTTCATCTCCTCGTAGAGGTGCGGCGAGGAGGAGTAGGTCTCGACCGGGTCGTTGAAGTCCAGCTCGAGGGCCTTGTTGATCAGCTGCCAGCGCGGGATGTCGTCCCAGTCGACCAGCGTGATCGCGATGCCCTTCTTGCCCGCGCGGCCGGTGCGGCCGATGCGGTGCAGATAGGTCTTCTCGTCCTCGGGGGACTGGTAGTTGATGACGTGCGTCACATCGTCGACGTCGATGCCGCGCGCGGCGACGTCGGTGCAGACGAGAACGTCCACCTTGCCGTTGCGGAACGCGCGGAGCGCCTGCTCGCGGGCGCCCTGGCCCAGGTCGCCGTGGACCGCGCCGGAGGCGAAGCCGCGGCGCTTGAGCTGGTCCGCGATGTCGGCCGCCGTGCGCTTCGTACGGCAGAAGATCATCGAGAGTCCGCGGCCCTCGGCCTGCAGGATGCGCGCGACCATCTCGGGCTTGTCCATGTTATGCGCGCGGTACACGTGCTGCGCGATGTTGCGCACCGTCGCGCCCTCGTCGTCCGGCGACGTGGCACGGATGTGCGTCGGCTGCGACATGTAGCGGCGGGCCAGGCCGATGACGGCGCCCGGCATGGTCGCCGAGAACAGCATCGTCTGACGCTTAGCCGGAAGCATGTTGATGATCTTCTCGACGTCGGGCAGAAAGCCCAGGTCGAGCATCTCGTCGGCCTCGTCGAGGACGAGCGCCTTGACGTGCGAGAGGTTCAGCTTCTTCTGGCCTGCCAGGTCGAGCAGTCGGCCGGGCGTACCGACGACGACGTCGATGCCCTTCTTCAGGGCCTCGACCTGGGGCTCGTACGCACGACCGCCATATATGGCGAGGACGCGCACATTGCGCACCTTGCCGGCGGTCAGGAGGTCATTGGTCACCTGCTGGCACAGCTCGCGCGTCGGGACGACGACGAGGGCCTGCGGGGCGTCGGTCAGCTGCTCGGGCGTGGCCCGGCCCGCCTCGACGTCCGCGGGGACGGTGACGCGCTCCAGGAGCGGGAGGCCGAAACCGAGGGTCTTGCCCGTGCCGGTCTTGGCCTGGCCGATGACGTCCGAGCCGGCAAGGGCGACGGGGAGGGTCATCTCCTGGATGGGAAAGGGGTTGATGATGCCGACGGCCTCAAGGGCCTCCGCCGTCTCGGGAAGAATGCCGAGCTGACGGAAAGTCGAAGTCTGCGTAGTCAGGGTGTTGCCTCTTCTGTGAGGTGCGGCGCGAGGCGAACGCGGGGGTCTTCTCGACCGTGCCGGTCTGGTACACCGGACTCGAGCCGCGGTCTGCGGGGATCGGGTGGACCGGATGGCGCGGGACCACTGCCGACGCTCGAGCGCTCGTGCCGCTGAGGGCCCCTCCTCGATCCGTACGCCTTGTGACGTACGACCCGGAGGGCTGTCGGGTCGGAGCCGATCGGGCCTCCGACCGGGCATCCTCATTCATGAGGCCCGTCCGAAGTGCGCAGAAGCGCCTCTTGCAGCGCCTTGCACTCGGCGGGCTCTTTACCACCATACCCCGGATTCGCGCATGTGCGATGGCCGAATGCCGGACGTAGCCGTCGTCACACTCCTTGACCAGGGACTTCCACGACCCGGAGAGCGGGCTATTGTGCGCTTCATGGAGACGCCTGACAACGCCACGCCGACCGCCGACGCATCCCAGGAAAACCAGGGCCTCACCGGAATCGCCGCCCAGGACTGGGCCACCGCGGCCGCGGACGACAACTACCGCGCCGCCGTCGTCGACCTGCTGGGCGCGCTCGCGTACGGAGAGCTCGCGGCGTTCGAGCGGCTCGCCGAGGACGCGAAGCTGGCGCCCACGCTGGCCGACAAGGCGGAGCTGGCCAAGATGGCGTCCGCCGAGTTCCACCACTTCGAGCAGTTGCGCGACCGGCTCTCGGCGATCGGCGTGGAGCCGACCGAGGCGATGGACCCGTTCGTCGAGGCGCTCGACGGCTTCCACCGCCAGACCGCCCCGTCGGACTGGCTGGAGGGCCTGGTCAAGGCGTACGTCGGCGACTCGATCGCGTCCGACTTCTACCGGGAGGTCGCGGCCCGCCTCGACTCGGACACCCGCTCGCTCGTCCTCGCCGTGCTCGACGACACCGGCCACGCGTCGTTCGCCGTGGAGAAGGTGCGCGCCGCGATCGAGGCCGACCCGCGCGTGGGCGGCCGGCTCGCGCTGTGGGCGCGGCGGCTCATGGGAGAGGCGCTGTCGCAGTCGCAGCGGGTGGTCGCGGACCGGGACGCGCTGTCCACGATGCTGGTCGGGGGCGTGGCCGACGGCTTCGACCTGGCCGAGGTCGGCAAGATGTTCTCGCGGATCACCGAGGCGCACACCAAGCGGATGGCGGCGTTGGGGCTCGCCGCCTAGGACCAGTCCTCCCGGACCGCGCCTGCGGGGCCGCTCCTCCTGCGGTTACGCGTACGGAGTCAGCTGCTGCCGTGCTCTGCCACGGGTGGGGCGCAGCAGCAGCGAGAGCAGGGCCACGGACATGGCGACCGCGCCGCCGAGCGTGGCGATCGCATGGCCGGGACCGAGCGCGCTGTGGGTGACGAACGCCCCGAACAGGGCGCCCGCGACGCCGGTCGGCAGCACGAGTGTGCGTGACGGCAGCCGGTGCGGCAGTCGGTGGCCCGCCCAGAGGGCGAGCGCCGTGCCGAGCAGTACGGAGCCGAGAACTTCGAGAAGCATGGTGCGGATACCTCCCGCGCGGCCGTTGAGTGCGTGTCGGACGTAGCCGGTCTACCCCTGGCCTCCCGGGCGCAACCCTCCGCGGGAGGATCGGCTGCGTCTCCGCCGTGACCATGCAAAAGGCCTGATGGCAGCTGTGCCATCAGGCCTTTCACATTCTGGCCGCGGGTCCCTTCCGGGACGTTCTACAGCGGGCCGAAGCCCACCTTCCGCGCCGACGGCTCGCCGAGCTCGACATAGGCGAGGCGCTCGGCGGGGACCAGGACCTTGCGGCCCTTCTCGTCCTTCAGGGAGAGGAGCTGGGACTTGCCGGACAGCGCCGCGGACACCGCGCTCTCGACCTCCTCGGCGGACTGGTCGCTCTCCAGAACGATCTCGCGAGGCGTGTGCAGCACGCCGATCTTGACCTCCACGGCCTTGTCCCTCCGACGATCCGTGATGTGCGCGGAACACCGCGCCGTACCCAGCAAACATTAGCCCGGCCAGGCGAGACTCCCGGCGCCACGGCTGCACGCCAAGAGCGAACAGCCGGACGGGAACAGAGTGCGTCGTGGGGCGGGGCCGGGTGCGCGCAGGGGCGCGCTCAGTGGGGCGCGCTCAGTGGTGCTCTGCGCCGTGCAGCGGGAAACCCGCGATGCCGCGCCAGGCGAGCGACGTGAGGAGCTGCACCGCCGTGTCGCGCTCGACCGGGCTGGAGCTGGACAGCCAGTAGCGCGCGACGACCTGGGAGACGCCGCCGAGGCCCGTCGCGAGGAGCATCGACTCGTCCTTGGACAGGCCCGTGTCCTCCGCGATCACGTCCGAGATCGCCTCGGCGCACTGCAGGCTGACCCGGTCGACGCGCTCGCGCACCGCCGGCTCGTTCGTCAGGTCCGACTCGAAGACGAGCCGGAACGCGCCGCCCTCGTCCTCCACGTACGCGAAGTAGGCGTCCATGGTCGCCGCGACGCGCTGCTTGTTGTCCGTCGTGGAGGCGAGCGCCGTGCGCACCGACTGCAGCAGGGACTCGCAGTGCTGGTCGAGCAGCGCCAGGTAGAGCTCGAGCTTGCCGGGAAAGTGCTGGTAGAGCACCGGCTTGCTGACGCCGGCCCGCTCGGCGATGTCGTCCATCGCGGCCGCGTGGTACCCCTGCGCGACGAAAACCTCCTGGGCCGCGCCCAGAAGCTGATTGCGTCGGGCACGGCGCGGCAGGCGTGTGCCCTTGGGGCGCGCTGCCTCCGTCTGCTCGATGGCTGTCACGCCGCCTCCCAAGATTGTCCGTGTGCGGTGTGCGCCGCGACGCCATCGTACTTTTGGGTAACCCTGATGTGCGCGGTGCGAGCGCAGAATTTCACGGACCGGACTCCTGTGAAAACCGCATGTAGTGAGCCCGATGTCACATCTGTGGTCACAAATGGGTGGATCATGCCGCCCCGTTCACCGATATCGGTGCAGCGGTCACCGATAGTCGTCCTCGTCGATCGCGACGACGCGGGCCTGCTCCGCCCGGTCCGCCTCGTTCGCGGTGTCCGGATCGGCCTCCGTGTCGGGCTCGTCGTCCTGTTCGGGTGCGAGGTCCGTGTACTGCTCCGCGCTGTCGGCCTCGGGGGTCTCCACGCCCGCCTCGGCGGGGCGGCGCTCCGTGAAGGTCTCGGGGTCGCTCGGGTCGACCGTCATCGGTGGCTCCCTTCGTCACCTGTCCGTTCGTGGACGGGTGCCCTGATATCGAGCGTAGGAGACACCCGATCGGGGCGCTATGCGACCTTTCGTGGATCTCCCGAGCGGCGCGGGGTCCCCCGGCCCGGCGTGGCGCGGGTTTCCCTGAGCGAACCCGCCCGGTCGTGGCGCGTTCGGACCTGTGACGGCGAACACGCGATCCACTGTGTGATCGTCTCGTAACATATGTCGCATGTCTTCGACCGAGTCGCCGCGCGTGCCCCCCGCCATCGCCGCCGCGACGCCCAAGCCGGGCGCCGTCGAAGTCGCCGAGGGGGAGCGCCTGCGATCGGTCGGGCTGCCCGGTCTGACACTGTCGGTCCGTTCCCGTCCCGGAGCGCGCGAGGGGCTGCCGCCCGCGCTCTACGTGCACGGGCTCGGCGGCTCCTCGCGGAACTGGTCGGCGCTGATGCCGCTGCTCGCGGACGTCGTCGACGGGGAGGCGGTCGATCTGCCGGGGTTCGGCGACTCGCCGCCACCGGACAACGGCGACTACTCGGTGACCGGGCACGCGCGCGGGATCGTTCGCTATCTCGACGCACAGGGCCGCGGCCCTGTGCACCTCTTCGGGAACTCGCTGGGCGGTGCCATCGCCACGCGCGTGGCCGCCGCGCGCCCCGATCTCGTCCGTACGCTGACCCTGGTGTCGCCCGCGCTGCCGGAGCTCCGGGTGCAGCGCACCGCCCTGCCGACCGGACTGCTCGCGGTGCCCGGCGTCGCCCCGCTCTTCACGCGCCTGACGAAGGAGTGGACGCCCGAGCAGCGCGTGCGCGGCGTGATGGCCCTTTGCTACGGGGACCCGAACCGGGTCACGCCCGAGGGCTTCCGGGTGGCCGTCGAGGAGATGGAACGGCGGCTCCAGCTGCCGTACTTCTGGGACGCGATGGCCCGCTCCGCGCGCGGTGTCGTGAACGCGTACACGCTCGGTGGGCAGCACGGCCTCTGGCGCCAGGCCGAGCGCGTGCTCGCGCCGACGCAGCTCATATACGGCGGGCGTGACCTGCTGGTCTCGTACCGGATGGCGGCCCGCGCGGCACGCGCCTTCCGGGATTCGAGGCTGCTCACGCTCCCGGACGCGGGGCATGTCGCGATGATGGAGTACCCGGCGACGGTCGCGACGGCGTTCCGGGAACTCCTCGCCGACACCGAAGCGTTGAACAAGAGGCGCGGGAGCGCCAGTAGTGCCGGTGACGCCGTGAGTGACGTGTCCGGCACCGACGACCACACGACACTGGGGAGCTGAGGCGGCCTGTGGGACGGCATCGCCGCCGAGGATCGGCAGACGGCGCTGAGGACGCTGTCGACGTACAGGTAGAGGCCGAGGCGCACGCCGCGCCGCGGCCGGGCGTCGGTACCGGGCGCAGACGACGTGGGCCCGCCGACGCGCCGCCCGAGCCCACTCCGCCGCCTGCGTCCGGACGCCCCGCCTTTCCCGGCCACACGTCCGCGCGTCCGGGGGCCGGGCCGGTGCGTGGCGGCCATCCCGAACCGCGGGAGCCGGGCGGCGGCTGGGGCGCGTCCGTGCCGCGGGTCGCGGGCCCGGTCGCCTCGGCGCGCGGTCCCGAGCACGGGGTGACGGTTCCCACCGATTCGCCGCTGCCGGGGCCGTGGCCCCGGGGCGAGCGACCGGTTCCGGGGGCGCCGGTTGAGGACGCATCGGCTCGAGACGCATCGGTTCAGGACACATCGGCTCAGGGCGTCCCCGTTCAGGACGCGCCGGTTCAGGGGCACCCGCGGCAGGAGTACATCGACGCGTTCGACGCCCCTTCCGGTGTCCACGCTGCCGCGGATGTCGGCGCTCCCGCGCGGGGCGACGCCCCCGCGGCCGCGGACCCGTACGCGCGCGTGACCGAGTGGGACGCGGAGCCGCCGGCGCCGCCGGAGGACGGGACACCGGCCGGGGCCGACGGCGGGCGGGAGAAGCGCGGCAGGGGCATGACCTTCACGGGTATCGCCGCCGCGGCCGTCACCACCGTGCTCGCCGTGGTCGTCGCCGGGCAGGTCGCCGACAGGGGCGACGGCTCCGCGAGCGACGCGCGGGCGCAGGCCGCCGAGGGCAGCCGACCGCACGGTGGCTCCGCCTCGCGCACGGACCAGCGGGCCGCCCCGAAGGAGACGGCGAAGACCGCCCCGGTGACGTACGAACAGAAGATGGCCAAGAAGTACCCGCTCGCGACGGACCTGAAGGCGTCCGGTTCGTTCGCGGCGGTGCCCGGGGACGTCAAGGCGCCGGGCGGCGGGCAGAAGTTCCGCTACCGGGTCGACGTGGAGAAGGGGCTCGGGCTCGACGGGGCGCTGTTCGCGCAGGCAGTGCAGAAGACCCTGAACGACAAGCGGAGTTGGGCCCACGACAGCGCCCGCACCTTCGAGCGCGTCTCCTCCGGGGAGCCGGACTTCGTGATCACGCTGGCCAGCCCCGGCACGACGGCGGACTGGTGCGCGAAGTCGGGCCTCGACACGACGCAGGACAACGTGTCGTGCGACTCCGCCGCGACCGACCGCGTGATGATCAACGCGTATCGGTGGGCCCAGGGTTCGAAGACGTACGACGACGTGCTCGGCGACAACGCCATCTATCCGTACCGGCAGATGCTGATCAACCACGAGGTCGGGCACCGGCTCGGCTACAACCATGTGAGCTGCTCGCAGGACGGGTCGCTCGCGCCGGTCATGCAGCAGCAGACCAAATTCCTGACGTCCGACGGCATCACCTGCAAGCCCAACCCGTGGGTCTTTCCCAAGGGTTGACGCTGCGTAGCTGTCTGTAGCCGTTCGATCTCTTAGCGCGACCAAACGTCGCGCGTGCGGGAAAGTTACGCCCGTTCACCCCTTTTGGTGGGGGGTTGGTGCACCCGGCCGACCCCCCCCCCCCAGTGCGCCAACCATTGTGACCCGGCGCGGCGCCCAAACCCAACCCGCGCCCCCGACCCGGCCGGTGGGGTATTAAAAAAAGAAACGGGC
>NZ_JBHWKQ010000045.1:20704-60882 GCF_042730865.1 Streptomyces sp. NPDC059897
TCCCGCTTGTTTTTTTGTCGGGGGGCTTTTTTTTTTTTAAAAACAAAACAACGGGGGCGGTGGTTTAAATATACCCCCCTCACCCCTTTTGTGGGTGTTTCTCCCAACCCCCACAACCCCCCCACCGGCATGTCCGCATACGTTCGTCCCGCTGCGAGCCGCCAATCCAACGGCGGCTCCCTGTACGGGAGATCGGGGGTGTGCGCGTGCGCATCGGAATGCTTACCGAGGGTGGCTATCCGTATGTGAACGGTGAGGCCAGACTCTGGTGCGACCGGCTTGTGCGCGGGCTCGAGCAGCACGAGTTCGACATCTACGCGCTCTCCACCAGCCAGGAGCAGGAGGACGCGGGGTGGCTCGAACTGCCGCCTCAGGTCATGCGGGTACGGACCGCGCCGATGTGGGCGGCGGCGTCCGGGAGCGAGAGCGGCGCGCGCGACGGCGTGTTCGGGCGGCGGGCGCGGCGCCGGTTCGCGGCGTTGTACCGGGAGCTGGTCGAGTCCGTGGTGGCCGCCGACGCGACGTCCGATGACGAGGGAACGAGCGACGCGGACCGTTTCGCCAACGCGCTGTACGGGCTCGCCGAACTTGCCCGCGACGAGGGCGGCCTCGGCGTCTCCCTGCGCTCCGAGGCCGCCGTACGCATCCTGGAGCGCGCCTGCCGCGCGCCGGGCGCACTCCGTGCGGTGCGCGCTGCCCGCGTACCCGATCTGCTCTCCTTCGCCGCGCATGTGGAGCGGGCGCTGCGGCCGCTGTCGCTGGACTGGTACGAGGACGGGTCGGGGTTCGATGCCTCGGGCCACTCGGCCGGGGCGGGGGCGGGGGCCGGTTCGGCGGTGTCGGCGGAGGCGTCGGCGGTGTCGAGGGCGGGTTCGGAGTCGGCGGCGGGTTCGGGGTCGGGGGCTTCGGCGTCGCCGTTGGGTGCGTCGCCGGGCGCGCAGGGGGTGTCGGGGTCTTCCCCGGCTCCTTCTTCGGCTTCTTCTTCAGGTTTCCCCACGGGGCTTTCCGGAGGTGGCGGGCTCGCGTCCGTCGATCTCTGCCACGCGGCCTCCGGAGGCGCGGCCGCCCTGCCCGGCCTGGTCGCCAAGCACTTCTACGGGGTGCCGCTGCTCGTCACGGAGTACGGGGTGCAGCTCAGGGCCCGGTACCTCGCCGCGGGGGACGCCGAGTTGAGCGCGCCGGTACGCGCGCTGCTCGCCGCCTTCCACGGCCGGCTCGCCGCCGAGGTCTACCGGCAGGCCACCGTGATCACGCCCGGCAACGCGCACGCGCGGCGCTGGCAGGAGCGGTGCGGCGCCGACCGCGCCAAGCTGCGCACCATTCACCCCGGCATGGAGGCCGGCCACTTCGCCGCGGTGGGCGAGCGGGAGGGGCCGGGTGATCCGGACACCATCGTCTGGGTCGGGCGCATCGACCCTTCCAAGGACCTGATCTCGCTGCTGCACGCGTTCTCCGAGATCCGCAAGGAAGAGCCGAGGGCCCGGCTGCGCATCGTGGGGGTGCCGGAGGCCGGCGCTGCCGCGGGCGCGGGGCGCGTGGACGGCGGCGGATGGCCGGCCGACGGGTTCGTCTCCGCGAGGACCCCCGGTGGGCCCGGCGGCGGGGCGGAGGCCCCGGATCCCACGGCCGACCGCGAGGCGGCGCTGTATCTCGGGCACTGCAAGGCCCTCGCCGCACAGCTCTTCCCGGACGAGGCGGAGGGGATCCACGCCGTGGGCGAGAACCCCGTCTCCTTCGAGGAGTTGGGCTCTCCCGAGGCCCCCGACCTCGCCGATGTCTACGGCTCCTGCGGTGTCGTCGTCCTGTCCAGCGTCGTCGAAGGCTTCCCGGTCAGCCTGGTCGAGGCCATGTTCTGCGGGCGCGCGACGGTGTCCACGGACGCGGGCGCCGTCGTCGAGGTGATCGGTGGCACGGGGCTCGTGGTGCCCCCGCGCAACCCGCGGGCGCTCGCGGAGGCGTGTGTGGCGCTGCTGCGCGACCCCGCACGGCGCGAACGGCTCGGCGCGGCGGCGCGGGCGCGCGCCCTGGAGCTGTTCACCGTCGAGCAGAACATCACGGCATTTCACAGCATTTACCTGGAGATCGTCTCGCGCTGCCCGGTACGCCGGGAGGTCGTCGACGACGCGGGCGACCCCTTGCCGTTCGCCTACCCACCGGAGGCGCATGTGCCGGGCCGCTGGACCACGCAGAACGCGGGTGACCGAGGCGGCTCATGGCTGGCCGGGCGCTCCGGCGGGGCGGCAGGCACCAGTTGGGGAGCCGATGGCGGTGCACGGGAGCAGTTGGCCGGGATGACGCAGGGCAGCGGGGAGGCGGAGGGATGACCGGGCGGATCAGCGAACGCGCGAGTGAGCGTGCCGCGTTCGGCGACACCGGTACCGGGGGCGACGCCGATGCGCCCCGAGTACCGGTGAGCGCCGGGGCGTGGGGCGCCGGATCGGCGGAGGCGCTGGGGGCGCGCGACGGTGACGGTTCGGGTGCCGGTACCGGCACCGGTTCCGGCGTCGGCGTCGGCGTCGGTTCCGACGGTGGTGAGGTGGACGACGGGCTGGACATGGGGTTGCTGGGCGACCCAGCGGCGTGGCGTTCGCCCGTCCTCGAAGACAGGGCCCGTGACGACGCGTCCAGCGACGACGAGTCTCGTGACGAGACCTCCCCTGACGACGCCTCCCGTACAGAGGCGGCCCACCGTGCCGATGTCGCGCGGATCGTCGGTCCGCGCGGCGCGGAGACGCAAGGCCCCGAGCCCCGCGGCGCCAACTCCCGCCCCGCCCAACGCCGTTCCGGAGCCGACCCGGTCAAGGGCCTGATGCACCGGCACCGTGAACTGTGCGAGCGGGCCGTCGACCCGCTGGAGATCGCCGCGGGTCTTGAGGCCCACGGCGTCACCGACCGGACCGCCGCCCGCTTCCGCCACAAGGACGTGTTCTCGCTCGCCGAGGAGATGTACGCCCGCGCGGCGAGGGACGGCGACCCGTACGAGACCGTCGTCGAGGCGACCGCTCCCGCCACCGGAGTGCGTGGTCTGTGGGCCGGGCTCGCGCTGCTGCCGGGCGCCTTCTGCGCGCTCACGCTGTTCGGTGTCCACGCCACCGCGGGCACCGTACGTCTGGCCATCGGCCTCGTCGGTGTGCTCGCCACCCTCGTCGCCCTGCGCACGACGCTGCGCCACGGGCCGCTGCGCGCGGTCGACGGCCCCTCCGCGCCCTCGGCCCGGCTGTGGTCCTGCTGGCTGCTCGCGTACGCGCTCCTCGGCGACGGCCTCCTCGAAGCCGCGCTCGCGGGCGGGCCCGACGAGCCCTGGGCCCCCGCGGCCGCACCCCTGGTCGCGCTCGCCGTCTCGGTGGCACCGGCCACCTGGTGCGCCCAGCTCTTCTCGGGCGGAGCACGGCGCCGCCTCGCCGCGAGCCGCGGACTCGCCGAATTCGCCGCCTCCGCACGCCCGTTGCTCCTCGGGTCCGTGGCCCTGTTCGGGCTCGCCCTCGGCGCGCTCCTCGCCCTGGCCGGCGCCGTACTCGACGAGAAGGTGGACTACGCCGGAGCGGGCGCCCTGGGCGTACTGCTGCTGCTCGCCCGGCTCCTCGCCGCGCACCGCCGTACGCACGCCCCCGCGCTCGCGCTGGGCGCCGCCGTCGCCGTCGAAGTCCTGGCCGTCGCCACGGTCTTCGCCGCACGCCTGCCCGGCTGCGACGTCCTGGGCCTGCCCGTCGAGACCGCCGTCGACGCGGTCGGCGCGGGCGTCGTCCCGGCGGTCGCCTGCGCTGTCGCCGCCCTCGTCCTCCTCGTGCACGCCACCCGCACCCTGACCCGGGCCTCCGCCCACGCGCACGCCGACGACCCGATCGGCTGGGCGCCATGACCGCCACCCCCGACACCGGCGCCTGCGTCGAGCCCGCCGTGCCACCGCGGCCGGCACTCGCCACATGACCAGGACCACCCACCTCCCGCGGGGCCGACACCGCGGGCCCATCCGAAGACCCACGGCAACCCTCATAAGGAGAACGCCAGATGACCACCCCTCCTCCCGGAGGCGCCGGATACGCCGGATACTCCGGACCGCACGGGCAGCGCGGCATCCACGACCGGCGCGCCCCGCGCGCAGTGCGCGGCGCCCTCCGAGCGCTCCGAGGGACCGGCGCGCGAGCCCTGGGAGGCACCCGATGAGGGTTCTGCTGATCGGAGCCAACGGGTATCTGGGCCGCTTCGTCGCCGACCGCCTGCTGGCCGACCCCGCCGTGCAACTGACCACGCTCGGCCGCGGCGACGACGCCGACGTCCGCTTCGACCTCGCCACCGGCAGTCCGGGCGCGCTCACCCGCTTCCTGGACGCCGTCCACCCGGGAGTGGTCATCAACTGCGCCGGCGCCACCCGCGGCGGCGCCCGCGATCTCACCCGGCACAACACCGTCGCCGTCGCCACCGTCTGCGAGGCCCTGCGGCGCAGCGGTTGCGGCGCCCGCCTCGTGCAGATCGGCTGTGGCGCCGAGTACGGTCCCTCGCAGCCCGGCTCGTCCACCGCTGAGGACGCGGTGCCCAGGCCCGGCGGCCCGTACGGCGTCAGCAAGCTCGCCGCCACCGAACTCGTCCTCGGCTCCGGCCTCGACGCCGTCGTCCTGCGCGTCTTCTCGCCCGCGGGACCCGGAACCCCGGCCGGCTCCCCGCTAGGCCGGCTCGCCGAGGCGATGCGCCGCGCGATGCAGGCAGGCGACGGGGAACTGAAGCTGGGCGGCCTCGGCGCGCAGCGCGACTTCATCGACGTACGGGATGTGGCGCGCGCCGTGCACGCCGCGTCGCTCTCCGCCGCGCAGGGCGTCATCAACATCGGCTCGGGCCGCGCCGTGCGCCTGCGGGACGCCGCCGCCGTGCTCGCCCGCGTCGCCGGATTCGGCGGATCCCTCCACGAACTCGACGGCCCGGCCGTCGGGATGCGGCCATCCGTCGGCCACCCCCGCACCGAATCAGACCACGGGATGCCTCCCGTGCCGACCGCGTATCCGTACCCCGACGGCTGCGGCAGCTGGCAGCAGGCCGACGTGCGCACGGCCCGCGACCGGCTCGGTTGGCGTCCCCGCATCAACCTCGAAGAGTCCCTCGCCGACATCTGGATGGAGGCGGCATGCCGTATCTGACCCCGACCGCGACCGGCCTGTCGAGCACCGACGTACGACTCGGCTTCGGCATCCCCGGTTTCGCGCACCCCCTCGTCGCACCCGCGGAGTGGGCCGAACTCACCCGCCCCGCAACGCCCTTGCACTGGGTTGTCCTGAATGTCGCGAATGGTCCGGGGGCTCGCCCCGACCAGCACTGCCTGGAGGCGGCGGGGCGGCTGCGGCAGGCGGGGGTGCGTGTCCTTGGTCACTTGGACCTGACCTATGGCGCCCGCGCCTTCGGTGAACTGGTCTCCGACGCCCACCGCTTCCTCGACTGGTACCAGGTGGACGGCTTCTACTTCGATCGCTGCCCCACCGAGCGCGCCGCGCTCCCCGAGGTCAGGCGCGCCACCACGACCCTGCGCGCCCTCGTCGACGACGCGCACATCGTGTTCCAGCACGGCACCCACCCGTACCCCGGATACGCCGAGAACGCCGACCAGTTGGTGACCTTCTCCGGGCCCTGGAGCGACTATCGCTGGTCCCAGGTCGCCGAGTGGACCGCCGACTACCCGCCCGAGCGGTTCTGCCACTTCGTCCACGGGATGCCCCTCGGTCATCTCGAGGAGGCGCTGCGCATCGCGCGCTGGCAGGGCGCGGGCACGATCTACTTCACCGATCGCACGGACCGGGACGGCTCGACCGACCCGTGGGAGGCCATGCCCGGTTACTGGGACGAAATCGTCTCGCGCATCGGACGTGGTGTCTCGGAATGAAGGAGGGCGTGGCAGTGTTACAGACGGAACAACCGTACGTAGATACCGACCAACGGAGTCCCCGTGTCGCTGCCACCCCTGGTCGAGCCAGCTGCTGAGCTCACCGTAGACGAGGTCCGCAGGTACTCCCGCCACCTGATCATCCCGGATGTCGGGATGGACGGGCAGAAGCGGCTGAAGAACGCCAAGGTGCTCTGTGTGGGCGCCGGTGGCCTTGGCTCGCCGGCCCTCATGTACCTGGCCGCCGCCGGCGTGGGCACGCTCGGCATCGTGGAGTTCGACGAGGTCGACGAGTCGAACCTGCAGCGCCAGATCATCCACAGCCAGGCCGACATCGGCCGGTCCAAGGCGGAGTCCGCGAAGGACTCGGTCCTCGGCATCAACCCGTACGTGAACGTGATCCTTCACGAGGAGCGGCTCGAGGCCGACAACGTGATGGACATGTTCAGCCAGTACGACCTGATCGTCGACGGCACGGACAACTTCGCGACGCGCTACCTCGTCAACGACGCGTGCGTGCTGCTCAACAAGCCCTACGTGTGGGGTTCCATCTACCGCTTCGACGGCCAGGCCTCGGTCTTCTGGTCCGAGCACGGGCCGTGCTACCGCTGCCTGTACCCGGAGCCCCCGCCCCCCGGCATGGTCCCCTCCTGCGCCGAGGGCGGTGTCCTGGGCGTGCTGTGCGCGTCCATCGGCTCCATCCAGGTCACCGAGGCGATCAAGGTCCTGGCCGGCGTGGGTGACCCGCTGGTCGGCCGCCTGATGATCTACGACGCCCTCGAGATGCAGTACCGCCAGGTCAAGGTCCGCAAGGACCCCGACTGCGCGGTCTGCGGCCCGAACGCGACCGTCACCGAGCTCATCGACTACGAGGCCTTCTGCGGCGTCGTGTCCGACGAGGCGCAGGAGGCGGCCGCCGGTGCGACGATCACTCCGAAGCAGCTCAAGGAGTGGATCGACGACGGCGAGAGCATCGAGATCATCGACGTCCGCGAGCCGAACGAGTACGAGATCGTCTCCATCCCGGGCGCCAAGCTGATCCCGAAGGGCGAGTTCCTCATGGGCACGGCCCTGGAGAGCATGCCGCAGGACAAGAAGATCGTCTTGCATTGCAAGACGGGTGTCCGCAGTGCGGAAGTCCTCGCCGTGCTGAAGTCCGCGGGCTTCTCGGACGCCGTGCACGTCGGCGGCGGCGTCATCGGCTGGGTCAACCAGATCGAGCCGGACAAGCCGGTCTACTGAGCCTCGGCTCAGCAGCTGTGAGCTGATCGGACGGGCCTCGCGCACGCTGCGCGAGGCCCGTCCGTCGTATCGGGGCGGACGCTCGCCGTCAGGAGCACACCTTGCCGTCGCGCGGTATTCGCCCCTCCAGGAGATACGCGTCGACCGCAGAGTCCACACAGGCGCTGCCGGAGCCGTACGCCCCGTGCCCCTCGCCCTTCCACGTCAGCTCGACGCCGACGCCCTCACCCAGCTCGTCGGCCATGCGTCGGGCCCCTTCGTAGGGAGTCGCCGGGTCGCCGGTGTTGCCCACGACAAGAACGGGAGCCGCTCCCCGCGCGCTCACATCCGGGTCGTCCCACTGGCCGGCGACCGGCCAGTCACGGCACCAGCCCGCCGTGTCCCAGCCCATGTACGACCCGAACACGGGCGAGATCTCCCGGAATTTCGCGAGCCGCTCCTTCGTCTCCGCCACCGTGGGACGCACCTTGTCGTCGAGGCAGGAGATCGCCCGCTGGGAGTGGCTCGCCGTGCCGTAACGCCCGCTCGCGTCACGGTCGTTGTACGAGTCGGCGAGGGCGAGCAGGCTGCTGCCGTCGCCCCGCTCCGCGTCCCGCAGGCCTCGTGTCAGGGCGGGCCAGCTGTTCTTGCTGTACAGAGTGACCGCGATGCCGGTCGTCGCGAGCGATTCGTTCAATTCGCGGCCGCCCGGGACGGACAGCGGTTTCCCGTCGAGCTTCTTGAGGAGCGCGGTGATCTCGCGGGCCCCGTCCCCGGGGTCCTTGCCGCGTGACCTGAAGTAGTTGTCGAGAGCCCGCTGGAAGCCTCGGGCCTGGTTCTCGGCCTGCGCGATGCGTCCTGCGGTCGGATCGACCACCGCGTCCAGGGCGAGCCGCCCGACCTTGTCGGGGAACAAGTGGGCGTAGATTCCGCCCAGTTCAGTCCCGTAGGAGACGCCCATGTAGTGCAGCTTCTTGTCGCCGAGGGCCCCACGCATCAGGTCCATGTCGCGCGCGGCCTCGGTGGTCGACACATGGCCGAGCAGCGCGCCGGCCTGCTTGCCGCAGCCCTTGCCGAACGCGACGGCGTCCTGGAGGTACGCCGCCTCCTCCGCCGCGGTGTCCGGGGTGAGGTCGACGGCTTCGGCCGCCTGCATCTCCTTGTCGCTGCGGCAGCGCAGCCCGCGGCTTGCCGAGACGCCGCGCGGATCGAAGCTCACCAGGTCGTAGCGCTCACGCAGCTTCGAGTACTGCGGGGCGAAGGCCGGCAGCAGGTCCACTCCGGAGCCGCCGGGGCCGCCGAAGTTGAACAGCAGGGACCCGATCCGCTCGCTCCCATCGCCCCGAGCCTTGGTGCGGATCAGGGCGACGTCGATCGTGGGCCCGGCCGGCTCGGCGTAGTCGCGTGGCGCTTTGAGCGTCGCGCACTGCCAGTCGGAGCCGGGCGCGGGCGAGCCCGCGTGCGCCCGGCAGCGGCCCCAGTCGAGGCGCTGGTCGGTGAGCGACGAAGGGAGGGCGGGGGAGTCTCCGTCGCCCCGCGCCGCGCCGCCGGGACGTGAGGCGGATGCGGACGGCGACGTTGGATCGCCGCCGCCGCGCTCGCCCGATCCGCTGCAGCCCGCGACCGGCCCGGCCGTCAGTACGACGGCCGCGGCCAGGGCCAGCACGCGGGCCCCTTTTCCCCGGCGTGTGCGTGCGCCCGCGGGCGCACGCGAATCCTGTGCCGCCATGGCACCTCCCCCCTCGACTGCCCCCGTTCGAAAGACAGTCAGGCCATCGTAGGAGCGTGCGCGGGGATCCGGCTCAGCCTGTGGACAACTCCGGGATCACTTGCAGACCGTTCCCTCGTTCGGGGGCTTCCCACTGAGGAGGTAGGTGTTCACGGCGCCGTGCACGCACTTGTTTCCGCTGTCGTACGCCCCGTGCCCCTCGCCGTCGTACGTCAACTCGACGCCCACACCCTTGCCGAGCGCGTCGACCATCTTCTTCGCCCCCTCGTACGGGGTCGCCGGGTCGCCGGTATTGCCGACGACGAGGATCGGGTCGGAGCCGGGCGCGCTGACGTCCGGGTGCTCGGCTGCCCCGTCGACGGCCCAGCCGGAGCAGTTGAGCATGCCCCAGGCCAGATAGTCACCGAACATCGGGGACGCCTCGCGGAACTCCGGCAGCTTCGCCTCGACGTCCTTCGCCGAGTAGCGGGGCTTGTCGTCGGCGCAGTTGATGGCGATGTTCGCCGCCTGGATGTTGCTGTACTTGCCGTCCTCGTTGCGCCCGTTCATGGAGTCGGACAACGCCATGAGGATCTTGCCGTCGCCGTCGTAGGCCTGCTGGAGGCCCTCGGTCAGGTACTCCCAGAAGTCCTGCGAGTACAGGGCCTGGGCGACCCCGTTGGTCGCGGCGGTCTGTGTGAGGTCGCGAGGGAAGATGCCCGGGATCGGCTTCTCCTCGAGTTCGTCCAACAGCTTGGCGATCTTGGTCTTGACGTCCTGCGGGGTGTCTCCGACGGGGCAGTCCTCGGCCTGGGACGTGCAGTGCTTCGCGTAGTTGTCGAGGGCGAGCTGGAACCCCTTCGCCTGGCCGAGCGAGCCCTCCTCCGGGTCCTGTGTGGGGTCGACGACGCCGTCGAACACGGCGCGGCCCATCTTCTTGGGGAACAAGTGGGCGTAGACGCCGCCCAGTTCGGTGCCGTAGGAGACGCCGAAGTAGTGCAGCTTCTCGTCGCCGAGGACCTGGCGCATGAGATCCATGTCGCGGGCCGCGTCCGTGGTGCGTACGTGGGGCAGGACGGTGTCGGAGTTCTTCTCGCACGTGCCGTTGAACGTCTTGATGTTGTCGACGAGCTTCTTCTGCTCCGCCGGGTCGTCCGGCGTCGAGTCCTGCTGGAAGTACTCGTCGAGCTGCTTGTCGTCCTCGCACTTGACGCCTGCGCTGCGCCCCACGCCGCGCGGGTCGAAGCTGACGAGGTCGTAGCGGGTGCGCAGCTTCGCGTACTCGGAGCCGAAGGCGGGAAGGGTGGTGACCCCGGAGCCGCCGGGGCCGCCGAAGTTGAAGATCAGCGAGCCGATGCGCTTGTCCTCGTCCCCGCTGGCCTTGGCGCGGATCAATGCCAGGTCGATCGTGTCGCCCTTGGGGTCGTCCCAGTCGAGTGGCGCCTTCATGGTGGCGCACTGCCACTCGGCTCCGCCGGGAAGCGGGGAGGGTGCGTCGCCGCCGCCCTGCGACTCCGCGGGCGCGGGACAGTCCTCCCAGCTCAGCTCCTGGGACGAAAGATCCACGTCGTCGTCCGTGTCGCTGCTGCACGCCGCGAGCGATACGGACAGCAGGGTGGCGGCGGTCAGGGCAGCGGTACGGGACCAGGACGGATTGGGCATGCGTCCATCCTGCGGCGGCGGAGTGCGGGGCGCTCGGGCTGCGGGCTGTGCGAGTGAGGTCGTCGCCGCCCCGGAGATGCCCAAGTCGCCTAGAGGGCGCCCTTCCTTGTCAGGTGGTTGAAGAACAGCCATCCGGGGAGGACGGGGAGCCACAGGGTGAGCAGCCGGTACAGCAGCACCGCGGGCGCCGCCACCTCCTTGGGCAGGCCGACCGCGATCAGACCCACCGTCAGGGTCGCCTCGACGGCGCCCACGCCACCCGGTGTCGGGGCAGCCGAGCCGAGCGCGTTGCCGGCGAGGAAGACGACCGCGACGCTGGCCAGGCTGATCGTGGTCTGCGTCTCGTCCCCGAAGGCGCGGATCGAGGCGTCCAGGCACATCACGAAGCAGGCGGTCAGCAGCAGCATGCCGCCGATGCCGGTGAGCAGCTTGCGGGGGCGCTGCAACACATCGAGCATGCGCGGCACGACACCGGCGAAAAGTGAGCGCACGCGCGTGACGACGAATTTCCGCAGGAACGGAATCGACGTCACTACAAGGACGAGCACAGCGACCGTCAACAGGCCTGCGATGACCGTGCGGGACGGCGACAAGGAAGGCGTCTTCTCCGTCCCTGTCAGGTAACCGAAGGTCAGCAGGAGCAGGATGTGGCTGCCCATGCCGAACAGCTGCGAGGCGCCCACACTTGCCACGGCGAGCCCCGGACGTACCCCCGCGCGCTGCAGAAAGCGCGTGTTGAGCGCCACTCCACCGACCGCCGCAGGAGCCACGATCTTCACGAAGGACCCGGCCACCTGGGCGGCGACGGCCCGCATGAAGGGGACCCGTTCCGGCACGAAGCCGAGCAGGCTCATGGCGGCCGCCACGTAGCTGAGCGCGGAGAACAGCACCGCGAGGCCGACCCAGCCCCACTCGGCCTCGCCGACGATCGCCCCGAAGTCGATGTGGGTGAGCTGCGACAGCAGGAAGTACGCGCCGATCGCGCCGGCGATGAAACTGATCAGCGTGCGCGGCCTGATGCGCTCCAGACGGGCCGGTTCGACGGGCGCCTGCGGCCGGATGCGCAACACCTGGTGACGGATCTGGGTCAGCAGATCCTCCTCGCGGGCCTCCTCCAGAGCCTCGTCGAGGGCCCGCTTCTCGGCCTGCCGCTCCGCCTTCTCGGACTTCTTCTCGGCGCGTACGGACACCTTGCCGGTGTCGGTGGCGGCCGCCTCGTCGATGCGCGTCTGCTTGGCCTTGCCGGACGCCTCCAGGACGGCCTCCCGCTCGCGCTGGGCACGCTCACGCGCGAGCCTGCGCAGCGTCGCCCTGGTGGAGCGGGTGAGCGCGATCGGCTGCAACAGCGGCAGACAGTCGGCGACGGTGTCCGGGCCGAGGACCTCCACGGCGGACGCGACGGTGCGCTCGGCGCCCGCCCGAAGGCCCAGCGTCGTGAGCAGCTGTGCGATGTCCATGCGGAGAACCAGGTCGCCCGCGGCGATCTCACCGCCGCGCAGATCCGTGAGGACCACGGTGCCGGAACGATCCACCAGAATCGCGTCGCCGGCCAGCCTGCGATGCGCGATCCGCCGCGACTGGAGCGCCTGGACCTGGTGCCAGGTGTCGCGCATCAGCTCATCGGTGATCTCCTCGTCCGGCAGCGAGTCCAGGGACCGGCCGCCGACGTGCTCGTAGACGAGCATGACGGCATCGGGGCCGAGCTCGGACGTCGCGATCAGCTTCGGCGCGTTCGCCCCGGCGGCGATGGCCGCGTAGGCGAGCAGCGCCTCCTGCTCCAGGGCCTGGCGCAGCGACTGGAGGCTGCGGCGCTGCGTGATGCCGCGCAGCGTCAGGCGCCGCCACACGCGGTAGAAGAAGCCCTGTGCCTGCTGCTCCCGGTCCACCACGGTGACGTCGAGCGGTGGGCCGTCCTCCAGGGTGACGAAGTAGCGGCGCCCCCGGTCGCCGTTCTCCGTGGTGCCCTCATGGGCTTCCTCACGGGAGGCGTTGACGGGGCGGAAGCCGACGTGGCGCAGTCCGGCGAGGAGCGTCTGCCCTGTGGGGCGCACGTTCGGGGAGCCGACGGCGTACAGCGTTCCGTAGGCGACGGTCCAGCCGATGAGGACCGTCAGGATGATCGAGAACGGTGTCGTGTAGCCGGTGACGAGCATCGCGAAGGCGTCGAGCAGCAGTACCACCCACAGCACGACCCGCCACCGTGGTCGCCGGGACATGCCGACGGCCGTCATGTAGGCGATGACGGGCGCCAGGTAGCCGTGCACCGGATCGGTCAGCGCGTGGATGTCGCCGGGCGACACCGTGGTGAGCGCTTCCTGGATGGACTGCGGGGCGGCCTTGGCGACCCAGAGGTCCGTGGCGAGGGTCACCCCGTGCGCGAGGACCGCGGCGAGCACTCCGTCGGCGATCCGCAGGCCGTCGCGCTTGATGAGGCGCTCGATGGCGAACGCGACCGGCACCAACAGGATGGCGATGCTGGAGGCGAGACCCGCGAACTTGGTCAGCAGGTCGGGCGCCTGTCCCGTGCCCTTGTCGATGTCCTGGGCGAAGCCCGAGGTCGTGCCGTGCGCGAACGCCGCGATCGCCATGATCACGACGACGGCGAGCACGCCCACGAGGAGCCGCATGAGGTCGGAGGGGCGGTGCACGCGCGCGGGGAGCAGCGGTTCGTCGCCGTCGACCTGCTCGGTGTGCGCGTCCCCTTCGGCACAGTCGGGGTCGTGCAACGGCTGCTCGTGCTTCGTTTCGACGGCCCGTTCGCCGTCGTCGTCAGGGCGCGCCGGTGCCACAGAGGTGCCCTCCGCCTTGTCGGGGTGCACGCTCTGCTGCTCCGTGGTCTCTTCTTGATCTCGTATCACCAGTCACCGCCCGCACGATGGTGGCATGCCGCACCGTCATAGGGGGGCATCAGGGTGCATTCGAGGAGGCGGGAGTCCTCGCCGGGCGTCGCGGCCCGCGACTGTGGGGGCCGCCTCCCGTCCGTCCCTCCGCACTGTCGGTGCCGTGCGGCAGGATGGGCCGGATGAGCAAGGAGAGTGAACCTGCGGGAGAGCTTCCCGCCTACGCGGAGCGGGTCCTGGACGTCGCGGAGCTGATCCCGCGCGGGCGGGTCATGACCTACGGGGACGTGGCCGAATGGCTCGAGGAGGGCGGCCCCCGCCAGGTGGGGCGGGTGATGGCCCTCTACGGAGGCGCGGTTCCGTGGTGGCGTGTGGTGCGGGCGGACGGACAGCTCCTGCCGGGCAGCGAGCTGCGCGCGCTCGACCACTACAGGGAGGAGAGCACGCCCCTGCGGGAGGCCCCCCGGGCCGCCGAAGGACACCTGCCGCGCCTCGACATGAAGCGCGCGCGGTGGGACGGCCGGTCCGGTACGGAAGCTCACAATTGACAGCTTCGGCCATCCCGCGCGCGGGTGGGGGGCCGGTGGCCCGTATGGGGGAAACGGGGCATGCGGGGCACTTCGGCACCCCCGTGTCCGTTGGTGAGACCGGGCACATCTGCGCCCGGGGGAGTGCGGAAGAGGCGCCGGAAGCCCGGCTTCCGCCACACTCGACGGCGTAGCGTCGACGGCACCGTCGATGGCAGACACCTCCTTCAACCCATGGCCACCGCTTCGCGCGGACGGCTCTTCGACCACCAGCAGACCCACCAGGACCAGCGATCCACGTGAGCTCCTCCTCGTCCACCCGGCACCTGTCGCAGCACCAGGTTCGACAGGGGCTCCCCGGTGCGTACCGACTGGTGCGTACCCGGCCGGCTCCGGTGGACCCCCCTCGTCTGGACGCACATCAGCGTGCGGTGGTTGACCATGCCCACGGGCCGCTCCTCGTCCTGGCCGGTCCAGGGACGGGCAAGTCCACGACCCTCGTGGAGGCCGTCTCGGCGCGCATCGCCAAGGGCACCGATCCCGAACGCATCCTGGTGCTCACGTTCAGCCGCAAGGCCGCGGTCGAACTGCGCGACCGCATGGCACAGCGGATCGGGGCGGCGCACGCTCCGCAGGCGACGACGTTCCACTCGTTCTGCTACGCCCTGGTCCGCGCCCACCAGGACGCGGACCTCTTCGTGGAGCCCCTGCGGCTGCTCTCGGGTCCCGAGCAGGACGTCGCCGTACGGGAGCTGCTCGCCGGGCAGATCGACCTGGAGCAGGCGGGGCTCGCGCACGTGCGCTGGCCCGACGAGCTGCGCGCGTGCCTCACCACGCGGGGGTTCGCCGACGAGGTGCGCGCGGTCCTCGCCCGGAGCCGCGAGCTGGGCCTCGGCCCCGCCGCCCTGGACGCCTTCGCGCGCCGCATCGGCCGCCCGGACTGGCGGGCTGCCGCCACCTTCCTCGCCGAGTACCTGGACGTCCTCGACGCACAGGGCGTACTCGACTACGCGGAACTGGTGCACCGTGCCGTGCTCCTCGCCCACCGCACGGAGGTCGCGGACCGGCTCGCCACGCAGTACGACGCCGTGTTCGTCGACGAGTACCAGGACACCGACCCCGCCCAGGTGCGGCTGCTGCACGCGCTGGCAGGCGGGGGGCGCACGCTCGTCGCCTTCGGCGACCCGGACCAGTCGATCTACGCGTTCCGGGGCGCGGACGTGAACGGCATCCTGGAGTTCCCCGGAGACTTCCCGCAGGCGGACGGCGCCCCCGCCCCGGTCGAAGTGCTCACCACCTCCCGGCGGTCCGGTGCCCGCCTCCTGGAGGCGACGCGCCGCATCACCCAGCGGATGCCGCTGACCCGGCTGCCCGCCCACAAGGTGCGGGCCCACCGTGAGCTGTCGCCCGTGCGCGAGGGAGGCAGGGCCGAGGTCTACACGTATCCGACGTCCGGTACGGAGCTCGACAACATCGCGGACATCCTGCGGCGTGCCCACCTGGAGGACGGCATCCCGTGGAGCGACATGGCCGTCCTGGTACGTGCCGGTGGGCGCAGCATCCCGGGTGTGCGGCGCGCGCTCACGGCGGCGGGCGTCCCCCTCGACATCGACGGCGACGACCTGCCGCTGCGCCACGAACCGGCGGTCATGCCGCTGCTGACGGCCCTCAAGGTGGTGGCCAGGGCCGATAGCCCAGATATTTCGGACGACCAGGGCGACCAGGATGCCCAGGTCGACCAGGATGACCAGGACGACCAGGACGATCCGGTCGCTCCGGAAGGTGAGCCCCGGCTCGACACCGAGACGGCACTCGAACTCCTGGCCTCGCCGCTCGCCGGGATGGACACGGCCGATCTGCGCCGCCTGGGGCGTGCCCTGCGCGAGGAGGAGCGAGCGTCCGGGAACGCGCTGCCGCCGCCCTCGGACGAGCTGCTCGCGCGTGCCCTCGTCGAGCCCGAACGGCTCGCCCTGCACGACCCCGCCTACGCGCGCGGGGCGCAGCGTCTCGGCGCGCTCCTCGCCACCGCCCGCCAGAAACTCGCCGACGGCGGCACCGCGGAGGAAGCCCTCTGGGAGCTGTGGAACGGCACTCCCTGGCCGGCCCGGCTGGAGCGCGCGGCACGCCGAGGCGGCGCGGCCGGGCGCAACGCGGACCGCGACCTGGACGCCGTCTGTGCCCTGTTCGCCGTCGCCTCGCGCGCGGAGGAGCGCACCGGCGGCCGCGGCGCCCGCAACTTCCTGGAGGAGCTGGAGGCCCAGGACATCGCGGCCGACACCCTCGCCGGACGGGCCGTGCGCCCCGACGCCGTACGCCTGATGACCGCGCACCGCTCCAAGGGCCTGGAGTGGCGGCTCGTCGTCGTCGCGGGCGTCCAGGAAGGGCTCTGGCCCGACCTGCGGCGCCGCGGCTCACTCCTGGAGGCCGACCGCATCGGACGCGACGGCCTCGCCGAACCCCTCACCCCCGGAGCGCTGCTCACGGAGGAACGACGCCTCTTCTACGTCGCGGCCACGCGCGCGAAGGAGCGGCTCGTCGTCACCGCCGTGAAGGCCCCCGCGGACGACGGCGACCAGCCGTCCCGGTTCCTGACCGAGCTGGGCGTGGAACCCAAGGACGTCACCGGGCGCCCGCGCCGCCCCCTGGCGGTCGCCGCGCTCGTCGCCGAACTGCGCTCCACGACGGTCGACCCGCGCGTCTCCGAAGGGCTGCGCGAAGCCGCCGCACGCCGCCTCGCCCAGCTCGCCGCGCTCAGCGACGACGACGGAAGACCGCTCGTGCCGTCCGCCCACCCCTACCGCTGGTGGGGCATGTACGAGCCGACCGAGAGCAAGGTGCCGCTGCGCGACCGGGACAACCCCGTCGTCCTCTCCGGAAGCGCCCTCGACCAGCTGGCCAACACCTGTGCCCTGCAGTGGTTCCTCGGCCGCGAGGTGAAGGCCGACGCCCCCGCCACCGCGGCCCAGGGCTTTGGCAACGTCGTGCACGTCCTGGCCGACGAGGTCGCCTCCGGGCGCACACCCGCCGACCTCGCCGTCCTCATGGAGCGCCTGGATTCCGTGTGGGACTCCCTGGCCTTTGACGCGCCCTGGAAGTCGGCCCAGGAGAAGGAGAACGCCCGCGCCGCGCTCGAGCGCTTCCTTCAGTGGCACGTCATGGACCGGACGAGCCGCACCCCCGTCGCCAGCGAGCACGACTTCGACGTGACGCTCGAAGCGGGCTCCTACGAAGTGCGCATCCGCGGCTCCATGGACCGTGTGGAGCGCGACGACGAGGGCCGCGCCTACGTGGTCGACTTCAAGACCGGCAAGCAGGCACCGAGCGCCGCGGACGTCGCCCGCCACCCGCAGCTCGCCGTGTATCAGCTCGCCGTGCACGAGGGCGCGGTCGACGAGGTCTTCGACGGAGTCCGCCCGCATCCCGGAGGAGCCGAACTGGTGCAGCTGCGGCAGGGCGCCGCCAAGAAGGACGGCGGCGAGGCCCTGCCGAAGGTGCAGGCGCAAGAGCCGCTCGAAGGCGAATGGGTCGGCGACCTCCTCGCCACCGCGGCCGGCAAGGTCCTCGACGAGCGCTTCGTGCCGACCACCGGACAGCACTGCACGCACTGCGCCTTCCGCGCCTCTTGCAGCGCGCGCCCGGAGGGCAAACACGTGGTCGAGTGACGTGCGCCTCCACTGAGCCGGAACAGGACGGCGCTGTCAGTGGTGCCGGTTAGCCTCGATGAGGTGACCACGCGCCTCACCGACCCCGAGCAGCTCAAAGAGCTGCTCGGCATCCCGTTCACCCCGGAGCAGACGGCCTGCATCACCGCGCCGCCCGCCCCGCAGGTGATCGTGGCCGGAGCCGGCTCTGGCAAGACGACGGTGATGGCCGCGCGCGTGGTCTGGCTGGTCGGCACCGGCCAGGTCGCCCCCGATCAGGTCCTGGGTCTCACGTTCACCAACAAGGCGGCGGGGGAGCTGGCCGAGCGCGTCCGCAAGGCCCTGATCAAGGCGGGTGTCACCGACCCCGATGCCATCGATCCGGACAACCCCCCGGGCGAGCCCGTGATCTCCACGTACCACGCCTTCGCGGGCCGCCTCCTGACCGACCACGGCCTGCGCATCGGGCTCGAACCCACGACCCGGCTGCTCGCCGACGCCACCCGCTTCCAGCTGGCCGCCCGCGTGCTGCGCGAAGCGCCCGGCCCCTATCCCGCCCTCACGCGCTCCTTCGCCGACCTGGTCAGCGATCTGCTCACGCTGGACGGCGAGCTGGCGGAACACCTCGTACAGCCCGGCAGGCTGCGCGCGTACGACCAAGAGCTGCTGCGCGCATTGGAAGGCGTCAAGCTCAGCAACGCGGACCTGCGGAAGGCGCCCGAGGCGGCCGCCGCCCGCCTGGAGCTGGCCGAGCTCGTGGGCCGCTACAGGGAGGCCAAGCGCACGCGGGACCTCCTCGACTTCGGCGACCAGATCGCCCTGTCGGCGACGCTGGCCGACACCCGGCCAGAGGTCGGCGAGATCCTGCGCGATGAGTTCCGCGTGGTCCTGCTCGACGAGTACCAGGACACCTCCGTGGCCCAGCGCATCCTGCTCGCGGGCCTCTTCGGCGGCGGGACGGGCCACGCCGTGACCGCGGTCGGCGACCCCTGCCAGGCGATCTACGGATGGCGCGGCGCCTCCGTCGCCAACCTCGACGACTTCCCGCGCCACTTCGCGTACGCGGACGGGCGCCCGGCCACCCGCTTCGCGCTCAGCGAGAACCGGCGCAGCGGCGGCCGACTGCTCGACCTCGCCAACGGGCTCGCCGAGCCGCTCAGGGCGATGCACGCGGGCGTGGAGGCCCTGCGCCCCGCCCCCGGGGCCGAGCGGGACGGCGTCGTGCGCTGCGCCCTCCTGAGCACGCACAGCGAGGAGATCGACTGGCTCGCCGACTCCATCGGCCACCTCGTCGACACGGGAACGGCGCCCGGCGAGATCGCCGTGCTGTGCCGCACCGCGACCGACTTCGCCGAGATCCAGGGCGCCCTGGTCGCCCGCGACATCCCGGTCGAAGTGGTCGGCCTCTCCGGCCTGTTGCACCTCCCGGAGATCGCCGACCTGGTCGCCATGTGCGAGGTCCTCCAGGACCCCGGCGCCAACGCCTCGCTCGTGCGGCTGCTGTCCGGCCCGCGCTGGCGCATCGGCCCGCGCGACCTCGCCCTCCTCGGGCGCCGGGCGCGCTACTTGGTCTCCCACGCGCGCGGGGGAGAGGACGACGACCCGGACCGGCGCCTGGCCGCGGCCGTCGAGGGGGTCGACCCCTCCGAGGTGATATCGCTGGCGGACGCGCTCGACACGTTCCTGGAGTCCTCGGCCGACGACGCGGAGGACGACGACGGGCTGCCGTTCTCACCGGACGCGCGCGTGCGCTTCGCCCGGCTCGCCACCGAACTGCGCGAGCTGCGCCGCTCGTTGTCCGACCCCCTCATGGACGTCCTGCACCGAGTCCTGGCGGTCACCGGCCTGGAGGTCGAACTCTCCGCGTCACCGCACGCGTTGGCGGCCCGGCGGCGTGAGACGCTGTCCAACTTCCTCGACATCGCCGCGTCCTTCGCGGCCAACGACGGCTCCGCGACGCTGCTCGCCTTCCTCGGATTCCTGCGCACCGCGGCGCAGTACGAGAAGGGCCTCGACAACGCGCTGCCCGGCGGCGAGGACACCGTGAAGGTGCTCACCGCCCACAAGTCCAAGGGCCTGGAGTGGGACGTCGTCGCCGTCCCCGGACTCGTCAACGGCACGTTCCCGAGCACCCAGGGCCGCGAGAAGTGGACGGCACAGGCCAAGGTCCTGCCCCACGAACTGCGCGGGGACGGCGCCACGCTGCCCGACATCGAGACGTGGGACTCCAAGGGCATGAAGGCCTTCCACGCCGACATGAAGGACCACCAGCACACCGAGGAACTGCGCCTGGGATACGTCACGTTCACGCGTCCGCGTTCCCTGCTGCTCGGCTCCGGGCACTGGTGGGGGCCGTCCCAGAAGCGCAAGCGCGGACCCTCGGACTTCCTCGAGGCGCTGTACGAGCACTGCGCCGCCGGGCACGGCGAGATCGAGGCCTGGGCCGACGAACCGGCGGAGGACGAGGAGAACCCGGCCCTCCAGGAGAACGCGGTCGAGCACGCCTGGCCGCTGCCGCTGGACGAGGAGGCACGCGCGCGCCGCAGGGCCGCCGCCCACACGGTCCTCGCCCACCTCGAGCGCGCCGCGGGGCCCGAGGCCGCGTACGCGCACACGGAGGCCCACCCCGCCGCCCTCGACGAGCCCCCCTTCGAGGACCCCGACTGGCCACCGCCGCCCGAGGACGACGAGCCGCCCTACGACCCTTACGAGGACGGCTACGTTCCGGACGAGGGCGATCGCGACCCCTACGAGGGCGACCACCATCCTTACGAGGACGCCGCGTCCCCCGCCGGTGCCAGCGCGCGCGTGGCCGGGCCCGAGCGGGCGGCCCCGGTCGTGCCGCACCCCGCTCCCGCCCCGGAGGCGGAGCTCACCCCGGAGGAGGCGCGCACCATCGCCTCCTGGGACCGCGACCTCGAGGCGCTGAGCAGCGAGCTGTTGCGTGCCCGCGCGGCCGTGCGCGACGTCCCCGTCCCGCACACGCTCACCGCGTCCCAGCTGCTGCGGATGGCCGCGGACCCGGACGCCTTCGCCCAGGAACTCGCCCGCCCCATGCCCCAGCCGCCACAGCCGGCGGCCCGCAGGGGCACCCGGTTCCACGCCTGGATCGAGTCGCGCTTCGAAGAGCTCCGGCTGCCCATGCTCGACCCCGAGGAGCTGCCCGGCAGCGATGCCGAGATCGCGGACGAGCGCGACCTGGAGGCGCTCAAGGAAGCCTTCGAGCGCACCCCGTACGCCCACCGCGCCCCCTACCGGGTGGAGACGTCGTTCCAGCTGGCCATCGCGGGCCGCGTCGTCCGCGGCCGTATCGACGCCGTCTACAAGGAAGGCGACGGGGACGACGCGACGTACGAGATCGTGGACTGGAAGACGGCCCACCGGAAGTCGGCCGACCCGCTCCAGCTGGCCGTCTACCGGCTCGCCTGGGCCGAGCAGCAGGGCGTGCCCCTGGAGGCCGTGAGCGCCGCCTTCGTGTACGTACGCACCGGGGAGACAGTCCGGCCGCGGCGGCTGCCCGGCCGTGAGGAACTGGAGCGGCTCCTGCTGGAGGACCCGCAGGAGCCGGTGGAGGCCGTGGAGGAACCGCCGGACGAACACGTTCGGGCGGGCGGATAGGCTCGTGACCATGAGCAAGCCCGTTGACACTGCCGTCAGCACAGTCCGTGCGTACATCGAGAACCAGCGCGAGGCGTTCCTCGACGACCTCGCCGCATGGCTGCGGATCCCGTCCGTGTCCGCCCAGCCCGACCACGCACCGGACGTGCGGCGCAGCGCCGACTGGCTCGCCGCGAAGCTCGCCGGGACCGGTTTCCCGACCACGGAGGTGTGGGAGACGCCCGGCGCCCCCGCCGTGTTCGCCGAGTGGCCCTCGGGCGACCCCGAGGCCCCCACCGTCCTCGTCTACGGGCATCACGACGTACAGCCCGCCGCCCGCGAGGACGGCTGGGACACCGACCCCTTCGAGCCGGTCGTCATCGGGAAGCGTCTCCACGCGCGCGGGGCGGCCGACGACAAGGGGCAGGTGTTCTTCCACACCCTTGGCGTGCGCGCGCATCTGGCCGCGACCGGCCGTACCGCTCCCGCCGTCAACCTCAAGCTCCTCGTCGAGGGTGAGGAGGAATCGGGTTCCCCGCACTTCCGCGCCCTCGTGGAGGAGCGCAAGGAGCGCCTGGCCGCGGACGCCGTGATCGTCTCCGACACCGGCATGTGGTCCGAGGACACCCCTACGGTGTGCACCGGTATGCGCGGCCTCGCCGACTGCGAGATCGAGCTGTACGGACCCGACCAGGACATCCACTCCGGTTCGTTCGGCGGCGCCGTCCCGAACCCGGCGACCGCGGCCGCCCGCCTCGTGGCCGCGCTGCACGACGAGCACGCGCGCGTGGCCGTCCCCGGCTTCTACGACGGCATCGTGGAACTCACCGACCGGGAGCGCGAGCTGTTCGCGGAGCTCCCGTTCGACGAGGAGCAGTGGCTGCGCACGGCGAAGTCCCGTGCCACCCACGGAGAGGCCGGGCACAGCACCCTGGAGCGCATCTGGGCCCGCCCCACCGCGGAGGTCAACGGCATCGGAGGCGGCTACCAGGGCCCCGGCGGCAAGACGATCGTGCCGTCCTCCGCGATGCTCAAGCTCTCCTTCCGCCTGGTCGCGGGGCAGGACCCGGACCACATCGAGAAGGCCGTCACCGCCTGGGTGGCCGAGCAGCTGCCCGCGGGTATCCGCCACACGGTCACCTTCGGGGCCGCCACCCGCCCGTGCTTCACGCCGCTCGATCACCCGGCGCTGAAGTCCGTCGTCCGCGCCATGGGGCAGGCCTTCGAGCAGAAGATCCGCTTCACGCGCGAGGGCGGTTCGGGTCCGGCGGCCGACCTCCAGGACGTTCTGAACGCCCCGGTGCTCTTCCTGGGCATCTCCGTGCCGTCCGACGGCTGGCACGCGCCCAACGAGAAGGTCGAACTCGACCTCCTCATGAAGGGTGTCGAAACAACCGCCTACCTGTGGGGCGATCTCGCGGAGAGCTGGGCAGATGCACACTGATTGAGGCATCGCGCACCCGCCTCGTTGAACCGCCCGCCGAACCACCCTTTCCACCGGGGGAGTTGGAAGCACTCGTGACCACCTGGACCGACCGAACCGCCGACCTCGCCGCAACGCGACCGCTCTCGCTCTCCGCACCGAGCGGAATCGACCGCGCGGCGCACCACCGCCTCGACGAGGCCTGGCTCGCCGCCGCGTGGAGCCACCCCACGACCCGCGTCTTCGTGGTCTCGGGCGGCCAGGCGCTGATCGACGAGACAGCGGACGGCACGACGGAACTGGTCATGACCCCGGCCTTCGAGGCGCCCCTCACCGAGGCCCACCGCTACTTCCTGGGGACCGACGAGGACGGCGTCAGCTACTTCGCGCTCCAGAAGGACACGCTTCCCGGGCGCATGGACCAGTCCGCGCGCCCGGCCGGCCTGCGCGAGGCCGGAATGCTCCTCTCGCAGCGGGACGCCGGCCTCATGGTGCACGCCGTCGCCCTGGAGAACTGGCAGCGGCTGCACCGTTTCTGCTCCCGCTGCGGCGAACGCACCGTCATCGCCGCCGCGGGCCACATCCGCCGCTGCCCGGCCTGCGGGGCCGAGCACTACCCGCGCACCGACCCGGCCGTGATCATGGCCGTGACGGACGAGCAGGACCGCATCCTGCTCGGCCGCCAGGTGCACTGGCCCGAAGGGCGCTTCTCGACGCTCGCCGGCTTCGTCGAGCCCGGCGAGTCCATCGAGCAGTCGGTGCGCCGCGAGGTCTTCGAAGAGGCGGGCGTCGTCGTCGGTGACGTCGAATACGTCGCCAGCCAGCCCTGGCCGTTCCCGTCCAGCCTCATGCTCGGTTTCATGGCGCACGCCACGTCCTTCGAGATCAACGTCGACGGCGACGAGATCCATGAGGCGCGCTGGTTCTCCCGCGAGGACCTGCGGACCGCCTTCGACTCGGGCGAGGTCATGCCCCCCTACGGGATCTCGATCGCGGCCCGGCTGATCGAGCTCTGGTACGGCAAGCCGCTGCCGAAGCCCAGCGACGCGCTCTGAGCGAGCCGTCCGGGCGCGCACCTCGTCGGCGGGCGGCGCGCACGGGCCGTGAACAGCGGAAAGCCCCCGTACCCAAGGATGGGCGGGGGCCGTTCGCTGTCGGGGCCGGCAGGCTCAGGCGGCCATGGCCTGCTTGACCTGGGCCAGCGAGGGGTTCGTCATGACCGACTCGGCGCCGCTGTCGGACACCACGAGGAGCGTGGGGACCGTCTGGTTCCCGCCGTTCGCCTTCTCGACGAAGGCCGCGGACTGCGGGTCGTGCTCGATGTTGACCTCGGTGTACCCGATGCCCTCACGGTCCATCTGCTTCTTCAGCCGCTGGCAGTAGCCGCACCACGTGGTGCTGTACATCGTCACAGTGCCCGGCATTTCCTCGCGCTCCTTCGGTGGCTGGGGATGCGTGTTCGCAAGTAGTCGAACGTACGCGACGCGGCGACCATTCCCGCACGTCGAACGCGTTAGTACGACTAACGGTCGGCACCTGTGGACAACGCGACGCATCCGTCCCCGCGGACCTGGCAGCATGGCGGGGTGACAGCAGCAACGCACTCCACCCTGTTCCCGCAGGTACCTGAATCCGCCGACGCGGTGCTCGAGGGGCTCGACCCCGAGCAGCGCGCCGTGGCGACGGCCCTGCACGGTCCGGTGTGTGTGCTCGCGGGCGCGGGCACGGGCAAGACGCGGGCGATCACCCATCGCATCGCGTACGGCGTCCGCGCGGGAATCCTCCAGCCCAACACTGTCCTCGCCGTCACGTTCACCAACCGCGCGGCCGGTGAGATGCGCGGCCGGCTCAGGCAGCTCGGTGCCGTGGGAGTACAGGCCCGCACCTTCCACTCCGCTGCCCTGCGCCAGCTCCAGTTCTTCTGGCCCAAGGCCGTCGGTGGGGAGCTGCCCCGGCTCGTCGACCGCAAGATCCAGCTCGTCGCCGACGCCGCTGCCGCCTCGCGGCTGCGCCTGGACCGCGGTGAGCTGCGCGACGTGACCGCCGAGATCGAGTGGTCCAAGGTCACGCAGACCGTCCCCGGCGACTACGCCGCGGCGGTGCACAAGGCGGGCCGTGAGGCCCCCCGGCACCCTGCGGAGATCGCCCAGATCTACTCCGCGTACGAGACGCTCAAGCGGGACCGCTCCGTCATCGACTTCGAGGACGTGCTGCTGCTCACCGTCGGCATCCTCCAGGACCGACAGGACATCGCCGAGCAGGTCCGCGCCCAGTACCAGCACTTCGTCGTCGACGAGTACCAGGACGTCAGCCCGCTCCAGCAGCGCCTGCTCGACCTGTGGCTCGGCGAGCGCGACAGCCTCTGCGTGGTGGGCGACGCCAGCCAGACGATCTACTCCTTCACCGGGGCCACCCCCGACCATCTGCTGAACTTCCGCACGCGCCACCCCGGTGCCACGGTCGTCAAGCTGGTCCGCGACTACCGCTCATCGCCCCAGGTCGTGCACCTCGCCAATGGCGTCCTGACCAGGGCGAGCGGTCGTGCCGCCGAGCATCGCCTGGAACTGATCTCGCAGCGCGAGGCGGGCCCCGAGCCGACCTACATCGAGTACGCGGACGAGCCCTCCGAGGCCGAAGGCGCAGCGGGCCGCATCCGGGAGCTGATCGACGCCGGAGTGTCCGCCGGCGAGATCGCGATCCTGTTCCGCACGAACGGGCAGTCGGAGATCTACGAGCAGGCCCTCGCCGACGCGGGCGTGCCCTACCAGCTGCGCGGCGCCGAGCGCTTCTTCGAGCGGGCGGAGGTGCGCAAGGCACATCACGAGCTGCGCGCGGCGGCCCGCTTCGGTGACAACGACGCGGGACTCGACGAGGCCGTCGATCTGCCCTCCCAGGTCAGGGCCGTGCTGTCCGGGGCGGGCTGGACCAGCGAACCGCCGGCGGGGTCCGGTGCCGTGCGCGACCGCTGGGAGTCGCTCGCCGCGATCGCCCGGCTCGCGGAGGACCTCGCGAGAGCCGAGCCCACCGCTCCCCTGAGCGCGTTCGTGGCGGAACTCGACGCGCGGGCGAGCGCTCAGCACGCCCCGACCGTGGAAGGCGTCACCCTCGCCTCGCTGCACGCGGCGAAGGGCCTCGAGTGGGACGCGGTGTTCCTGGTCGGCCTCGCCGAGGGCATGATGCCGATCACCTACGCCAAGACCGACGAGCAGATCGAGGAGGAGCGACGCCTCCTGTACGTCGGGGTGACCCGCGCGCGGCGCCATCTCGGCCTCTCCTGGGCGCTGTCCCGCTCGCCGGGCGGCCGCCCGACCCGCAGGCCGAGCCGGTTCCTGGACGGGCTGCGGCCGGGCTCGAAGGGCGCGGCGGGGCGCGCGGCGAGCGTGGGGCGTGGCGGCATCGAGTTCGGAACCCGTACCGCCACCCGCGAGCCGCCCGGCGGCACCACGCGTCCCAGGGGCGACCGGAAGGTGGCCCGCTGCCGCGTGTGCGGGCGCACCCTCGAGGCCGCGGAGATGAAGCTGATGCGCTGTGAGGACTGCCCGTCGGACATGGACGAGGGGCTGTACGAGCGCCTGATCGAGTGGCGCGGTCGCACCGCGGCGGGCCTCGGGCAGCCCGCGTTCTGCGTCTTCACGGACAAGACCTTGATCGCGATCGCCGAGTCCGCCCCCGAGGACGCGGCCGAACTGTCCCGCATCCCTGGTGTCGGGCGGCGGAAGTTTCGGACGTACGGATCCGACGTTCTGGCTATTTGCGCAGGTCAGACGATTGACGATCAGAACGATGAGGCGCCGGGGGAGGACTGATGCGAACTCGTCGAAAAAATAGTTTGCGCATGCCCCAACAATCCCCATAGGTTCTAAAGCACGAAAGCAGCGGCCTTCTCGGAGGCCCTGGTTCCGTGTTGTACTTGAAAGCCGTCGGACCGGTTCGCACCGGTCCCCGAGACGCCGAGAGGAGGCGATTCCAGTGATCAGCATCAACGCCAGCTCCATCAGCACCGCCAAAATGACCGATCTCTCGGTCGTCGCTTCCTGCCTGCTCGGCTCCTCGAACCCGGGCACCGGTCTGTCTGGCGTCTCCGCCATGCGTCCGGAGTCCGGCCTGTCCCTCGCGGGTCTTCCCATCCGCGAGCGCAATGAGCGACCGACGAAGGCACCGGAAGCAGTAGCGACGGCACAGGCTCAGGCCTATGCCTTTGCGGCGGCCGGTGCCGGATTCCGGAAGCAGACGACGCAGCACCACACGATGTGGGCCTTCCGTGGGCTCGAACCCTGGAGTGATCCAGTCTGATCGACGATCAGACAGGCGCCTTCAGGGCCGCGGAACCCCACCCGGGATCCGCGGCCCTTCTGTTTTCCCGGAAGACCCAGCGATCTTCCGAGGAACCAGAGCGAAGGGACCTCGGGACAAGAAAAGAACCCGGTACCGCCACCAACCGGCCCACCGGCCGGACGACCAGACGAGGAAGAAGACACCGTGCAACTCGAAGCGCACGCCCCGTCAGTACCGCCTTCACGCCCTCTTTCCCCGCCCGTGTCCACGGAGGACTCCACCTTGAACCCGCTGACCGCGCTCACCGCGCTCGACGACGCCATCGAGAACCTCGACGTGCCCGTCCCCTGCCGTGCCTATGACCCCGAGGTCTTCTTCGCCGAGTCGCCGGCGGATGTCGAGTACGCCAAGTCCCTCTGCCGTACCTGCCCGCTGATGGAGGCCTGCCTCGCCGGCGCCAAGGAGCGGCGTGAGCCGTGGGGCGTCTGGGGCGGCGAGCTGTTCGTCCAGGGCGTCGTCGTCGCCCGGAAGCGGCCGCGTGGCCGCCCGCGCAAGAACCCGGTCGTGGCATGAACACCCCCGGAACGATCGACCGCCCCCTCACGCACGACCCCAAGAAGCAGGCCCCGATGAAGCCGTTCACGAGCGAGCCCGAAGGCTCCGCGATCCCAGACTTCACCACCGCCGGCGCGAACGAGTCGCGCCAGAACAGGACCCGTCAGATGCAACTCATCCCAGAAGCCCTGGCTCGTGCGCATATGCACGATCAGTTGAGGGCGGCCGAGAGCGAACGCCGGGCCGTGCGCCTGGCCACCGCCCGCCGGATGCAGCGCCGTGCCGAGCGCGCTTCGCTGCGCGCCCGGCGTGCGCTCGCCCAGGCCGTCATGCAGTAACCGAGCCGTCGATCCGGTTCGTCGAATATCGCCGCGACTGCGCGGCTGCTTCCTCGGGGGCCGGTCCGAAGCGGACCGGCCCCCGAGGCGTGTGGCGCCCGGCGTTCATCGGCTCATCGCGTTATCGTCGCCGGGTGACGTCTCTTCCTGGCGGGGACTCCGCGAAGCAGCCCGACCATCAGCCCCTCGCGTGCGCACGGTGCGGCACGACAGTCCGGGAACTGCCGCTGACCTGGACATTTTCCGTCGAGGGCGGCACCCGACGGTACTTCTGCGACGCCTGCGCCCGGGAGAACATCAGGGCCATCGAGGGACGGCTCGACTCCGACTGGTGGTGACAAGGCGGTGATCAGGCCTCCGCCGCCGGCCACTCCTCGGCCCGCGCCGGATCGCCGGGGGCAAAGCCCGGCAGCCACGCCTCCAGCTCGTCCCGCAGCCGCACGGTGGCCCCGAGCTGACACAGCACCCCGATCGTGCTGAGCGTCACCCGATGTATCAGCAGATACGCAGGCGGCAGGTTGAGCTGCTTGCCCAGCTGATGGGCGGGGGAGCGGGGATCGGCTATCCGGGCGGCCTGATTGCGCATCCAGGAGCGGGTGAACGTGAAGGCGTCGACGCGGGCCGGCTCGATGATCGGCAGCAAGTAATCGAGCACAGCGTCCGGTTCGAGCTCGATCGACTCCTTGACGAAGCCCTCTTCGCAGAGCAGCTCGTAGACCGCTTCCGCCTCACCGTCCAGCGTCCTGCGCAGGGAGACACCGATCGGCTCGGGCAGACCGCCGGGCAGCCGGTCGACCGTGCCGAAGTCGAGGACGCCGAGGCGCCAGCCGCCCTTCTCGTCCGGCAGCAGCCGAAAGTTGCCCGGATGGGGGTCCGCGTGCAGCAAGCCCGTGCGCGCGGGACCCGAAAACAGGAAGCGGGCCAGCAGCTGACCCGCGCGATCACGCTCGTCCTCGCTGCCGTTGTCGATGATCTCGGCGAGCGGCGTCCCGTCGATCCACTCCGTCACCAGTACCTGCTCGCACTGGTGCACCACGTGCGGCACCACGACATCGGGGTCCTCGTCGAACTCCTCCGCGTGGGCCCGCTGGGCCTGGGCCTCCAGCGCGTAGTCCAGCTCCTCGGAGACCCGGTCGCGCAACTCGGTGATGAGCGGCTTGATGTCCATGCCCGGGACCAGCGGCCCCAACAGGCGCGCGAAGCGGCTCAGTTGGCCGAGGTCCGACAGCAGGGCCTCGCCCGCCCCCGGGTACTGCACCTTCACGGCGACCTCGCGGCCGTCGTGCCACACGGCGCGATGCACCTGCCCGATCGACGCGGCGGCCGAGGGCTTGTCGTCGAACTCGAGGAACAGCTCGCGCCATTGCTCGCCGAGTCGCTCGTCGAGCACCGCGTGCACGGTGCGGGTCGGCATCGGAGGCGCGGCCTCCTGAAGCTTCGTCAGGGCGGCGCGATACGGGCCCGCGACATCCTCCGGGAGGGCGGACTCGAAGACGGACAGCGCCTGCCCGAACTTCATGGCCCCGCCCTTGAGTTCCCCGAGCACCTTGAACAGCTGCTCCGCCGTGCGCTGCTGCAGTTCGCGCCCGACGAGCTCGGCGGACTTGCCGCCGATGCGTCTGCCGATGCCCCAGGTCGCGCGACCCGCGAAGCCGATCGGCAGCGCTGCCAGCTTGGCGGTACGGGTAACCGCCTTCCGGGGAAGATCAGACATACACCCCTCCAAATGCCGAACAGCCATGCCGCGCACGCTCGGTGCCGTGGTGCCGACAGCCATTGCCTACCCCGCCATTGTGTCGTGCGGCACTGCGTCCACGGAGACCTCCTGCCCGTTACCTCTCTCACCCGCACCGCACGGGCACCGCGGATGTGGCCACACCGGTCGTGCGTGCCAGTCGAGGCCCGGCGCGGCCGCCTCCCACCGGGCCCCCGTGCTCGACGGCAACTCTCCGTCGAGGAAGGCCAGCCCATGTGCCGCGGCGAGGCCCGCGACGGCGGTGGCGAGGCCCAGGTCGCAGGCCTGCACCTGACGGCCGGCATGCCCCGAACTCCACTGGGCGAGCAGTCGCGGCCAGGTGGGATCGCGGTCCGTGCGCCTGAGGAGCAAGCAGTGCGCGCAGCCCGTACCACCGGGCAGCACCAACGGTCCGACCACACCGGTGGCCTCGACGACGCCCGCGTACAGATGGGGAACGCCGGCCGCCAGCAGGTCCTCGACCGCGGCCGGGGCGGGGGAGTGGACCGCCAGCCCGTCACGCGGAGCGATGATCACGAGGGTGAGCGGGGGCGCTTCGGGGTCCGGCTCCGCGAGGCGGGTGGGGGCCGAGCCGCGCCGGTCGGGACGCGGTGGCCGGGCCGGCGCCATCGAGCGCGCCGTCCGGCGGGCGGACACGTCCCGGCGCTCGCCCGTCGCCTCCACCGGATGTCCGCCCGGCGCCACGTCCCACGGCTCGACGCAGCCGCCGTCCCGCACGTCGACGTGGCCGACGCCCGCGGCCGCGAGCACCGAGGCGATGATCGCGCCCACTCGTCCGGCGCCTCTTACCTGGACCCGCATCGCGCGCCGGGCCGTCAACTTCAGTATCGCTTCGGCCGGTTCCGATGTCGTGACCGTCAGAGCGGCATGGTCGGGGCGGAGCCGATCCATCACGCGCGTCTGTTTGCGCAGTTCCGCGGCGGGTGTGCCGCCGCCGGTCGCGTCGTCGAGGAGCCCGGCTCCGCTCAGCCGCTCCAACAGCGCGTCCACGTGCCCGTCCGGAAGTCCCATCCGCTGGGCCTCTTCGCGCAGGAGCGGGACCCCGCGCGTGCCGTCGAGCAGTGCCAGAAAGCTGCCGGTGGCCGTGTCGACCGGGCCGAGTACCACCGCGTGCGCCGGCGTCAGCCCGAACTGCACCGTGTTCAGGTCGTGCCAGCCGCGCCGCAGGGCCGGTTTCAGGATCGGATGCATGACTGTCCCCCGTGCTGTGCCGACGGTGTCGTTCCCGTCGATCGACCGCCAGCATGCCCGGGCGGCCGGATCCGTGCGGAAAGTTGTCCACAGGCTGTGGGTGATAGTCGTACTAATCGAGAGGCGGCTCGCGGGGCCGCACCGAAGACTTCCGGAGGCGGGACTTCCGCACGGTCCAGCGGGTAACGTCGGGGCGTGTCCGCCGACCCACTGCACCGTGCCACGAAGACGCAGCGCAGCACGACCAGCCCGCCCTCAGGCGGCCTGGGGGCGAGCGCGGTCGAGGTGCGCAGAAGCTCCCGGCGTCGCAGGACCGTGTCCGCGTACCGCGAGGGCGATCGCACCGTGGTGCTCATCCCGGCGCGCATGTCGGAGGCCGAGGAGAAGCGCTGGGTGGGCGTCATGCTCGACAAGCTCGCCGCCCAGGAGAGCAAGCGGGTGCTCGGCGACACCGAGTTGGCGGACCGCGCGGAGAGCCTGTCGGACCAGTACCTCGAGGGGAAGGCCCGCCCCGCTTCGGTGCGATGGGTCACGAACCAGAACACCCGATGGGGCTCGTGCACTCCGGCGGAGGGCAGTATCCGGCTCTCCCACCGGCTGCAGGGGATGCCCGAGTACGTCGTCGACTACGTGCTCATCCACGAGCTGGCGCATCTGCTGGTCCCCGGGCACGGGCCGCGGTTCTGGAGGCTCCTGGAGGCGTATCCGCGCACGGAGCGGGCGCGCGGATATCTCGAAGGAGTGGTCGCGGCCGAACGGCTCCCGCATCTGCCCGCCGCGCGCGGCGACTGATCCACTTCCCACGCGACTTCTGTACCAGGGGTGTACCGACTTCTCTCGGTGTCGGTGATTGCGGATAGCCTGGCGCGACGCAATCACCTTCGGGATGGGGGACGGTCGTTACGCATGGCCAGGGAATTCCAACGCGGCCACAAGGCCAAGATCAGTGACCTCACCGCAGGCACGGATCTGTACGTGGGTGTACAGATCACCGGCCCCGGACTGAGCTTCGACATCAGCTGCTTCGGCCTCGACGCCGAGGAGCGGTTGTCCGACGACCGGTACTTCGTCTTCTTCAACCAGCCGAAAACGCCCGAGGAGTCCGTGCAGCTGCTCGGCGCTCAGGCCGGGGACACGGAATCCTTCCGCGTCACACTCGAGAAGATCCCCGCGAACATCCAAAAGCTTTCGTTCACCGCGACCATCGACGGTGCGGGACAGATGTCGCAGGTCGCTCCCGGATACATTCGTATCGTCGCCGGGGGTGAGGAAGTCGCGCGGTATTCCTTCGATGGTGGGGAGTTCTCCACCGAGCGCGCGGTGATGCTGGGCGATTTCTATCTGAAGGACGTGTGGCGGTTCGCCGCTGTCGGGCAGGGCTTCGACGGTGGCCTGGACGCGCTGCTGAGGAACTTCGGTGGCGAGGTCGCGGAGGAGGAGCCCGCCGCCGCGCCGCAGCAGGACGCGGCCCCCGGCTTCGCGGCTCCCGGCTTCGCGGCCCCCGCACAGGCCGCCGCACCGCCGTCCTTCGCGGCGCCCGCGGCCCCGGCGGCGCCTGCTCCGGCCCCCGCGCCGGCCCCGGCCCCCGAGCCGATGCCGCAGCACCCCGCCCCGGCGCAGGCACCCACGCCCCCGCCGACCCCCGCGCCTTCGGTGCACGCGGCGCCCACCATCGCCGCCCCGCTCGCCACGCCGCCCGGCACGGTCCCGCCGCCGCCCCCGGTGCCGAGCGCTCCGGGCCAGTTCGAACAGCAGCCGCCCCAGCAGCCGCAGTTCGGCCAGGTCCCCGGCCAAGGGGGCGCGACGCTGCCGCCCGGCTACGGCCAGCAGCCCCAGACGCCGCCCGCTCCGCAGGGCTTCGGGCAGCAGCCTCCCGCGCCCCAGGCCCAGCCGGTCTTCGGTCAGGCGCCGGCCCCGCAGGGCATCCCGCAGCAGGCCGCCGCGCCGGGCGTGGCCGCCGCCCTGGAGAAGTACCGCGAGGCCCCCACGGGGCAGCGCTGGACGCTCCAGAACAAGAAGCTGATCCGTGTCGACCTCGGCGCGAGCGGGGACCAGCCCGTCCTCGCCCGCCAGGGCAGCATGGTGCTCTACCAGGGCAAGGTCGAGTTCAGCTACAAGGGCGCCGGGTTCGCCGGCCGCATCGTGGGCAACGCCACCGGCCAGGAGATGCAGCTGATGCGCTGCACCGGCCGCGGCCAGGTCTTCTTCGCGGAAGAGGCCACCCACGTGCACCCCATCGAGCTGCAGGGAGACTCGATCTGCGTCTCCGCGGAGAACGTCCTCGCGTTCGACGAGAGCCTGCAGCACGAAGTGCGCAGGATCGAAGGGCATGGCATCCCCGGAGGAGCCCTGTTCGTGCTCCAGTTCCAGGGCACTGGCACGGTCGTCGTGAAGACCCACGGCACGCCCGTCGTGCTGCCGGTCACGCCCACCACGTTCGCCGACTCCAACGCGGTCGTGGCCTGGTCCGCGGCCGCGCAGGCGATCGTGTCCAACCAGGTCCGCATGCGCCGCAACGCCTACCCGGGCGACAGCGGCGAAGGCGTCAACCTGCAGTTCCGGGGCGCACCCGGCAACTTCATCGTCGTCCAGCCGTACGAGGTCTGAGGGAGCCCGTCATGAACCAGCCGCTCGCGGGCTTCGCCCCGACCCCGGTAGCCGCCCGCATGGAGAACCACGGCAGCAACATGCTGAAGGTCGCCATGCAGACCGGAAACGACCTCTTCGCGCGCGTGGGCTCGATGGTCGCCTACGAAGGGTTCGTCCAGTACGAGCCCAACCCGCCCGCCGTCCGCCAGGTCGCCCGTGACTGGATCACGGGCGAGGGGGCGCCTCTCATGAAGTGCTCCGGCGACGGCCTGCTCTACCTCGCCGACTACGGCGCCGACGTCGTCGTCATCAACCTCGGTGGCGAGTCGATCTCCGTCAACGGCACGAACCTCCTCGCCTTCGACGCACACCTTCAGTGGGGCGTCGAGCGCGTGAAGGGCCTCGCCAAGTTCACCGGGCAGGGCCTGTGGAACATCACGGTCGGCGGTCAGGGACACGTCGCGCTGACCTCCCGCGGCACTCCCATCGTGGTCGACTGCGGCCGCGGCGAGGACGAGACCTATGTGGACCCCGACGCGCTCATCGCCTGGTCGCCGAGTCTGAAGGTGAAGGGCAAGCGCAGCTTCAGGGCCAGTTCGCTCATCGGGCGCGGCAGTGGCGAGGCCTACCAGATGGGCTTCTCCGGGGAAGGCATCGTCGTCGTACAGCCCAGTGAGGACAGCACCGACCGTCTCCGGGCCCGGGGCTGAGGGGAGCGAGGAACACCATGCAGAGTCCGCTTTTCGCGCACACCGAGCAACAGACTCAGGAGCGCTACACGGTGCAGAACCCGCAGATGCTGCGGGTCGCCCTGGAAGGCCACGACGACATCCTCGCCCGCAAGGGCGCGATGGTCGCCTACCAGGGGCTGATGGAGTTCGACGGCGAGTACCAGAGCGCCGGACAGCAGCGCACCCGCGCGCACACCGGCGAGGGTCTCAGCCTGATGCGCTGCCACGGGCAGGGCACCGTCTACCTGGCGAACCTCGCCCAGTACATCCACGTAGTGGATGTCGAACAGGACGGCCTGACCGTCGACAGCAGCTACGTGCTGGCGATGGACTCCTCGCTGCACCACGAAGTCATCGCTGTGGACAGCCAGTTCGGCATCTCCGGCTCGGGCAAGTACCAGCTCAACATCACCGGGCACGGCAAGGTTGCGCTGATGACGTCGGGCCAGCCGCTGATGCTCCAGGTCACGCCCGACCAGTACGTCAACGCCGACGCGGACGCCATCGTCGCCTGGTCCACCGGGCTGCGGGTGCAGATGCAGGCGCAGACGCATTCCTCGGGTGTCTGGCGGCGCCGTGGCAACACCGGCGAGGGCTGGGAGCTCAGCTTCATGGGCAGCGGTTACGCGCTCGTCCAGCCCAGCGAGATGCTGCCGCCGCAGCACGCGGCGGTCGGCGGTGGCCTCGCCGCGCAGTACGGCGTGGGGCAGCAGGGCGCCCGCGGCCAGAACCAGGGCAACGTCTGGAGCTGACGCCTCCGTAAGAGCATGTGTAAGGGGCGGTCGCCATGGGCGACCGCCCCTTACACGTCGAAAACCTCAGATCGAGAGCCTCAGAGTCGCGCTCGCGTGGCTTCCACGAGACGGACGACGGACGCGTCGGCGACGCCCGCCACCTCGTCGTAGCCGAACCAGCGCAGGTCCAGGGACTCGTCGCTGATCGCTTCCGTGGCGTCCGCCGGGGCGAGCGCCGCGTACTGCACGTCCAGGTGCTGGGTGCACGGCCCCGGAATCGGGTGCCGGTCCAGGCGGACCGGGCCGCCCTCGAGGAGGGCGAGGCCGGGGATGCCCGACTCCTCCGTCGCCTCCCGCAGGGCCGCCGCCCGCAGCGTCGGGTCGCCCTGCTCGCAGTGCCCGCCCATCTGGAGCCACATCTGCAGCTTCTTGTGGAGCGTGAGCAGCACGCGCCCGCGCGCGGGGTCGACGACCAGGGCGCTCGCCGTGATGTGCCCCGCGGTGCAGGGCTTCCACAGGCCGTCGGCGCCGTGCTCCGACAGATGGTCCAGGTAGGCCTGGCGCAGGTCCGGCTGGTCCTCGTAGCTCTTGAGCACGAGGACCGTGTCGTCGTACAGGCTCACTTGTCGGAGTCGCCCTCGCTCTTGCCGTCCTCGCCCTGGTCGCCCTGGTCGCCCTGGTCCTTCTTCAGGTCGGGCTTCTCGGTGGAGCGGCCGCTCGCGGCCTCGCCGAGCATCTTGTCGATCTCGGAGAAGTCCAGCTGCTCGTCACGGTGCACGAAGCCGTCCGGGTCGTCCAGGTCGGACGCCGTCGGCAGCATGTCCGGGTGCGCCCACAGGCCGTCACGCCCGTCCACACCGCGCGCGTCCGTGAGCGAGGCCCACAGGCGCGAGGCGTCACGCAGGCGCCGCGGACGCAGCTCCAGGCCGATCAGCGTCGCGAACGTCTGCTCCGCCGGGCCGCCGGTCGCACGGCGGCGGCGCAGCGTCTCGCGCAGCGCGTCGGCGGACGACAGGCGCGGCTTCGCGGCCGCGTGGACCACTGCGTCGACCCAGCCCTCGACGAGCGCGAGAGCCGTCTCCAGGCGGGCCAGAGCGGCCTTCTGCTCCGGGGAGTCCTCCGGCTGGAACATGCCCTGCTGGAGCGCTTCCTGGATCTGCTCGGGGTTCTGCGGGTCGAACTGGCCGACCACGTCCTCCAGCTTCGAGGTGTCGACCTTGATCCCGCGCGCGTACCCCTCGACCGCGCCGAACAGGTGCGAGCGCAGCCACGGCACGTGCGAGAACAGCCGCTGGTGGGCCGCCTCGCGCAGCGCCAGGTAGAGGCGGACCTCCTCCATGGGGACGCCGAGGTCCTTGCCGTACGACTCGATGTTCAGCGGCAGCAGCGCGGCCTTGCCGGCCGGGGCCAGGGGCAGTCCGATGTCCGTGGACCCGACGACCTCGCCCGCGAGCACGCCGATGGCCTGCCCGATCTGCTGGCCGAACATGGCGCCGCCCATGGAGCGCATCATGCCGATCAGCGGGCCCGCCATGGCCTGCATCTCCTCGGGCAGCACGTCGCCCATGGCCATGCCGACGCGCTCGGCGACGGGGTCGACGAGCTCCTTCCACACCGGGAGGGTCGCCTCGACCCACTCGGCGCGGCTCCAGGCCACCGACGAGTGCGCGCCCGAAGGCAGCGACGTCGCGTCGTCCAGCCACAGGTCGGCCAGGCGCACGGCCTCCTCGACCGCGGTGCGCTCGGCGGGGCCCACGCTGGCGTCCTTCACGCCGTCCTGCGTGCCCTGCGAGACGGTCTGGCGGGCGATGTCCTTGGCCATGTCCCAGTTCACCGGGCCGCCCTCGTAGGAGAGCATCTGTCCGAGCTGCTGGAAGGCCGCCCCCAGATCGTTCGGATTCATCGAGCCGAACATGGCCGCGAACGGGTTGTCCCCGCCCTCGCCTCCCGGGCCGCCCGCGCCGGGCAGGCCCGGGAACCCGAATCCGAACGGGCCGGCCGGTCCCTGACCGCCACCGCCCTGCTGGTCCTTCTTCTTGCCCTCGTCGCCGTCTTCCGGCTCCTCCGGCGGAAGGCCGAAACCGAATGGGGTGTCACTCACGGGATTCCTCGGCTGGTTGGGCCGCCGGTTTCTGGGCCCGGCGGCGACTGCCCGACTACACACCCAGCGTAGACACCATGACCGGATCGGGCCTCAGTGCTTCGCCGACGAATGGCCTGCGGCAGGATGGATGCCTCCTGGTACGTACGCGTCATACAGGTACGTACTGAAGACAACCGCTGGAGACGCCTGGTGAGTTCCCCAGATCCGCAGGTTCGCGCAGCGCGAAACCCCGCATCCCGTTCAGCCGTCCGCGGCCCCGTCGTCGCGGTCACCGGTGCCGCGTCCGGCATCGGCGCCCTGCTCACCGAGCGGCTCGCCGCGTCGGACGAGATCAAGCAGGTCCTGGCCATCGACGAGCGGCGCGGCGAGTGCACGTCCGCGACCTGGCACGTCCTGGACGTGCGGGACCCGGCCATCGCCGAGAAGCTGCGCGGCGCCGACGTCGTCGTGCACCTGGCCCTCGACCTCGACCTGGAGTCCGACCCCGCGGCCCGCACCGCGTACAACGTGCGGGGCACCCAGACGGTGCTCACCGCCGCGGCCGCCGCGGGCGTGCACCGCGTCGTCCTGTGCACCTCGACGATGGTCTACGGGGCCCTCGAGGACAACGAGCTGCCGCTCGCCGAGGACGCGGAGCTGCGCGCCACCGCGGAGGCGACCGGGGTCGGCGACCTCCTGGAGGTCGAGCGGCTCGCCCGCCGCGCCCCGCGCGCGCATCCCGGTCTGAACGTCACGGTGGTGCGCCCGGCGGTGCTCGTCGGCGGCACGGACACGGCGCTCACCCGGTACTTCGAATCACCGCGCCTCCTGGTGGTGGCCGGTTCGCGGCCCGCCTGGCAGTTCTGCCACGTGGACGACCTGTGCAGTGCGCTGGAGCACGCCGCCCTGGAGCGGGTCGACGGAGAACTCGCGGTCGGCTGCGACGGCTGGCTGGAGCAGGAGGAGGTCGAGGAGCTCAGCGGCATCCGGCGCATGGAGCTGCCCTCCGCCGTCGCCCTGGGCGCGGCTGCCCGGCTGCACCGGATCGGCCTGACGCCGTCCCCGGCGGGCGATCTCGCCTACACGATGTACCCGTGGGTGGTCAGCGGGAGCAGGCTGCACGAATCCGGCTGGCGTCCCCAGTGGACCAACGAGGAGGTCCTCACGGAACTGCTCGAGGAGGTCGCGGGCCGGCGCACCGTGGCGGGCCGACGCCTCGGCCGCAAGGACGCGACGGCGGCCGGTGCCGCGGGCGCGACGGTCGCACTGCTGGGCACGGCGGCCGTGGTGCGGCGGGTACGGAAGGCGCGACGGCGCATCTGACACGCCCGCCCGCACGGCCCACCTGTAGGAGGCTCCAAGCCACCACGCGCGCGTGCCGGTCGAAAACGCTATTCACGGTTGTCGGCGGCGTGCGGCACGATGAGGGCATGGCACCCACCCAGCACGAGCACCCCGGCGAGCACGCGGCACAGGACCCCATCAAGCTGCTCGCCATCCGTGACACGCCGCTCTCCGTGGACGAGGTCTTCACGGCGGTCGGCGACGACGCCGCGGGAGGCACCGCGCTCTTCGTGGGGACGGTGCGCAACCACGACGGCGGGGCCGACGTGGACAAGCTGGGCTACTCCTGCCATCCGACCGCCGAGGCGGAGATGCGGCGCGTCGCCGAGAAGGTCGCCGCCGAGTACCCCGTGCGCGCCCTGGCGGCCGTGCACCGCGTCGGAGACCTGACCGTGGGCGATCTCGCGGTCGTCGTCGCCGTGTCCTGCCCGCACCGCGGAGAGGCCTTCGAGGCCTGCCGCAAGCTGATCGACGACCTCAAGCACGAAGTGCCCATCTGGAAGCACCAGACGTTCTCGGACGGGACGGAGGAGTGGGTGGGAGCCTGCTGAGGCTCCAGTTGCGTAACCGCCCCCCTGCGGCGAGCGTTGGGACTGCGGATGGTTAATCTGCTGATACGTCAGTGGCAGTCGCTCATGGGGTCGGGAGGTCGGCATGGCAGCGCTCCTGTGGTTGCTCATTCCGGTTGTCGCTGCGGTGGCTGCCGGGTTCTGGGGCATCTGGGCCGGCCGGCAACGCCACAAGACCGGTGACGTCACCGAACTCAGTGGCTACGCGCGCTTCCGCGAGGCGATGGAGAAGTCGCACCAGGGCACCTGACGGGCCCGGCCCCACAGGTGCGCCGACAGGGTCGTCCCGTACTGTCGTTCCATGCCACGCCGCACTGCGACGATGCTCGCCTCGACCCTGATTCTGATCGCGCTCTTGTGCGCGGGGGTACTCATCAAAGTGCCCTACGCGGAGATGTCGCCGGGACCGACGGTGAACACGCTCGGGGACCACGGCGGCGAACCCGTCATCCAGATCAACGGGCACAAGACGTACGACGCGTCGGGCCACCTGAACATGACGACGGTCCGTGTCACCAGCGCCGACTACAACATGAACCTGGTGTCGGCCGTCTACGGGTGGCTCGCGCACGACAGCATCGTGGTGCCGCACGAGACGCTCTACCCGGACGGCCAGACCGAGCAGCAGTCCTCGCAGCAGAACGCCGAGGAGTTCAGCCAGTCCCAGGAGAGCGCCAAGGTGGCGGCGCTCCAGGAGCTGGGCATCCCCGTGAAGTCCTGGGTGATCGTCTCCAGTGTCGTCAAGGACAGCCCGGCCCAGGGCAGGCTGCACGCCGGTGATGTCATCAAAGCCGTCGACGGCACCAAGGTCACCAAGCCCACCGACGTCGCCAAGCTCGTCACCAAGCACGAGCCGGGCGAGAACGTCGTCTTCACGGTCGTGCCCGTCAAGGAGGCGGCCGCCGCCGAGAAGGCCGGCAAGGAGGCGACCCGCACGGAGAACGTGACGATCAAGACGGAGAAGGCCGAGGACGACCGCGCGATCGTCGGCATCCAGGCGGGGACCGACCACACCTTCCCGTTCGAGATCGACATCAAGCTCGCCGACGTGGGCGGTCCGAGCGCGGGCCTGATGTTCTCCCTCGGCATCGTCGACAAACTCACCTCCGACGACCTGACCGGCGGCAAGTTCGTGGCCGGCACCGGCACGATCGACGAGACCGGAAAGGTCGGCCCCATCGGCGGCATCGGCATGAAGACCGTCGCCGCGCGCGACAAGGGCGCCCAGTACTTCCTGACGCCCAAGGACAACTGCGCCACCGCGGCCAAGGACACCCCGGACGGGCTGACGCTGGTCAAGGTGAACACCCTGGACGACGCGATGGACGCACTGAAGGACATCCGCAACGGCGACACGGCGGACCTGACCACCTGCACGGCCAAGGGTTGAGCGAGCGAAAACACCGCACTACGTAGAAGCGCAGACACCGCACTACGTAGAGGGGCGGGCCCCGCGGGGGGGGGGGGGGGCCCCCGAAGGGATGGGGGAAAAGGAAAAATTGGGGAAGGGAACGACCCCGGGCGCCCC
>NZ_JBHWKQ010000046.1:0-58749 GCF_042730865.1 Streptomyces sp. NPDC059897
GCGGACGCCCCTTCGTCATACGTAGAGGGGGAGCCCGCGCAAAGATGAGCAACTTCTTGCAACTGCCTGGCCGGAAGTGCATGGTATCGATCATCGTCGCGCCGCAGCGGCCGACGTTCGCGAACAGGGAGGGTACGACGGTGAGTCCGAGCAGGGCGGTGTGCGACTGCATCGATCCGCTGGCGGGGGTACGTGCCACCGGCGATCCCGAACACGACGTGTTCCTCACGGGAACCGTCTTCATGGACCTGGTCTTCACGGGGCTCGACGGCGCCCCGCGCATCGGCACCGAGAACTGGGCCCGCGGCATGGGCTCCAGCCCCGGCGGCATCGCCAATATGGCCACCGCGCTCGCCCGCCTGGGCCTGCGCACCACGCTGGCGGCCACGTTCGGCACCGACCTGTACGGCGACTACTGCTGGGAGTCCCTTGCTGACGTCGAACGCGTCGACCTGACCCACTCGCAGCGCCTCCCCGGCTGGCACTCGCCGCTGACGGTGTCCATGGCGTACGACGGCGAACGCACCATGGTGACGCACGAGCATCCGGCGCCCCCGCTGGAGCACACCGTGCCGCGCGCCCGCGCCGGAGTGGCCTCGCTCGAACCCGACCGCGAGGACGCCTGGTTGCGGCAGGCGCACGAGCAGGGCGCCCGGATCTTCGCCGACGTCGGCTGGGACGAGTCGGGCCGCTGGGACACCGCGACGCTGACCGGCCTCCCGTACGCCCACGCCTTCCTGCCCAACACCACGGAGGCGCTGCACTACACGCGCACCGACACCCCGCGGGACGCGGTGGCGAAGCTGGCCGAGCTCGTGCCGATCGCCGTGGTCACCAAGGGCCCCGACGGCGCCGTCGCCGTCGACTCGCTCACCGGTGAGCACGCCGACGTCCCGGGCCTGCGCGTGGAGGCACTGGATCCGACCGGCGCGGGGGACGTGTTCATGGCCGGGTTCGTGACGGGCACCCTCGCCGGGTGGCCGCTCGCCGACCGCCTTGCCTTCGCCAACCTGACGGCCGCCCTGTCCGTGCAGCACTTCGGCGGTTCGCTGTCCGCTCCAGGATGGGTGGAAGTGGCCGCCTGGTGGGGCGAGTTGACCGCCCGGGCGAAGGCCGGTGACGCCGCCGTCACCGACCTGGCGCGCCGTTACGGCTTCCTGCACGACCTCGTCCCCGCCCGCCTCCACGAGGTGGCCCGCCGCCGCGCCACACCGACCCTCGGCTTCCGCGCCGCGTAGGAGACACACCATGAGCTCAAGATTCACGCGGAGGTCGGTGCTCGTGGCCGCCCTCGCCGCCGGTGCCGCGAGCTGCACACCGGGCACCGACGGTTCGGGCGCGGTGACCGGTGAGACCGCGGCCGGTGGAGGCAACGGCATACCCGACCCCGCGAAGGCCGGGAACGTGACACTGCACGTGTGGGACCAGGAGACCCGCGGCGGCACCAACGCCGAGATCGAGCAGCTCAACAAGGAGTTCCAGCACAGGTACCCGAACGTCACGATCAAGCGGGTCTCGCGGAGCTTCGACGACCTCAAGACGACGCTCAAGCTGGCCCTGTCCGGCAACACCCCGCCCGATGTCGTCCAGGCCAACCAGGGCTACCCGGACATGGTGGCGTTCGTCGAGGCGGGCCTGCTCGCCCCGCTCGACAACTACGCGGGCATCTACGAGTGGAACACCCGCTACCCGGCCACGCTCCTCAACCTCAACCGGGTCTCCGTCGCCGAGCCGGGCGCTTCGCGCCGCTTCGGGACCGGCCGCCTGTACGGGATTTCGCAGACCGGCGAGTTCGTGGGCCTCTACTACAACAAGAAGGTCCTGAAGCGGGCGGACGTCCAACCCCCGCGCACCTGGGCGGAGTTCACCGACAGCCTCGCGAAGCTCAAGAAGGGCGGGGAGCTCCCGATCCAGTTCGGCAACCTCGACAAGTGGCCCGCGATCCACACCTTCGGCATGCTCCAGGACCAGCAGGGCGCCGAGCAGGCCCGCGCCACCGTCCTCGGCGACGGTGACGGCTTCGCCGACCCGCGTACGACGCAGGCCGCCACCACGCTGACCGACTGGCTGGACCGCGGCTATCTCCCCAAGGACGCCAACGGGCTCGGCTACGACGACGCCAACAAGAAGTTCATGGCCGGGCAGGGCGCGTACACGATCACCGGCACGTGGATGCTGGCCGACCTGAAGAAGCGGCTCGGCGACGATCTCGGCATCATGCCCCCGCCACCGCCCACGGCGAGCGGCAAGCCGGTCACCACCGGCGGCCAGGGCCTCGCCTGGTCGGTCACCTCCCGCTCCGCGCACCCCGACGTGGCGGCGGCGTACCTGGACTTCATCACCAGCGAGCACGCGGCGGATGTGATGACGGAGAACGGCGTCCTGCCGGCGGTCCCCGGAAACGCGGCGGCCGCCCTCGACCCGAAGTCCCCCGACGGCCAAATGGTCACGGGCTGGCGGCAGTTGACGTCGGCGGACGGCCTGGTCCCGTATCTGGACTACGCGACACCCACGTTCTACGACACGAGCTCCGCGGCCCTCCAGGACCTCATCGCGGGCAAGACGTCACCTCGGAACTTCTCCCGCAAGCTCGAGTCCGACTACGCCCCGTTCATCAAGAAGCAGCGGGGCAAGGGCAGTTCGGGGGCGTCGGGCTCGTGACCAAGAGATCTCACACATCGGGCCGGGCGGCGCCGGGCGAGCCCCGCTCCATCGGCTACCTCTACGTCCTGCCCGCACTGGCGATCTACGGCCTGTTCCTCCTGTACCCCTTCGGCCAGGCGGTGGGCCTGTCCTTCCTCCACTGGGACGGCCTGACCCGCGCGACCTCGGCAGGGCTGGACAACTACACGGCGCTCTTCACGGACCCGACACTCCGCGCCCCCTTCGGCCACGCGCTGGTGCTGCTGCTCTTCTACGCGGCGCTGCCGGTGGCCATCGGCCTGCTGCTCGCGGCGACGATGTCCCGCATCCGGGTCCGCGGCCTGACCTTCTTCCGCACGGTGCTGTTCCTGCCGCAGGTCCTGGCCATGGTCGTCGTCGGTGTGGCCTGGCGCTCGATCCTGGCGCCCGACGGCCTGCTCAACGACGTGCTGCGCGGCGTCGGCCTCGACAGCCTGGCCCGCCCATGGCTGGGCGACGACACGTGGGCGCTGCCGACGGTGGGCGTGGTCGGCACCTGGGTCATGACGGGCCTGTGCATGGTCCTGTTCCTCGCCGGAGCCCAACGCATCCCGCGCGAACTGTACGAGGCGGCCCGCCTCGACGGAGCGGGCGCCGTACGCGAGTTCTTCGCGGTGACACTCCCCGGCCTGCGCGGCGAGATCTCGGTCGCCCTGACCCTCACGATCATCGCAGGCCTGCGCAACTTCGACCTGATCTACATCACCACGGGCGGCGGCCCCGGCAACGCCACGTCCGTACCGGCCTACGAGGTGTACCACCGCGCCTTCGAGCTGAACGAGGTCGGCTCGGCCGCCGCCATCGGCGTGGCCCTCACCGTCCTCATCTTCGCCCTGACCGTCACGGTCTCCCGTCTCGTCGAAGGGCGCCGCGCATGACCTCCCGCATCGAACGCACGGCCACGTACGCGATCCTGGCACTCTTCGCGGTCATTGCCCTGACCCCGGTGATCGGCATCCTCTCCACGGCCCTCTCCTCCCCCGACGCGGTGGGCGGCGGCTTCGCCCTCCCGGACACCTTCCACTGGTCGAACTTCCAACAGGCGTGGCAGCGCGGCCACTTCGGCACCTACCTCGGCAACTCGGCCCTTGTGACGCTGGCCGTGGTGACCGCTGCGACAGTGCTGTCCATCCTGGCCGCGTACGCCTTCGGCACGATGCGTTTCCCCGGCTCGACGCTGCTCTTCTACCTGTTCGTCCTGGGCCTCACGCTCCCCCAGGAGGCCCTGGTCGTCCCGCTCTACTTCGACCTGAGGTACTTCCACCTCACGGACACCTACTGGGCGCTGATCCTGCCCCAGACCGCGCAGTCCCTCGCGTTCGGTGTGTTCTGGATGCGTACGTACTTCGTCGGCAGCAACCGCTCGGTCATCGAGGCGGCCCGCGTCGACGGCGCCGGATCGTGGACCACACTGTGGCGCATCCTCGTCCCGATGGGCCGCCCGGCCATCACCACGCTCGTCGTGATCACGTTCATGTGGACGTGGAACGAGTTCCTGATGGCCCTGGTCATGATCAGCGACGAGGCCCTGCGCACGGTCCCCCTGGGCCTGGCCTTCTTCCAGGGCCAGCAGAGCGCGGACACGACGCTGCTGGCGGCGGCGTCGGTGCTGATCGCGTTGCCGGTGGTGGTTGTTTATGTGGCGTTGCAGCGGAAGTTCATCGAGGGGATGCTGAGCGGGGCGGTGAAGGAGTAGGGGCACGCACCGGGTCACCGCATCGCCCGGTCGAACTCCCCCTGGTCGAGCGCCCGCTGGGGCAACGGCGTCGGCCGGTCCCGGTCCTGACGGAGGCCGTCCAGGATCAGGGTGAGGTAGCGCTTCCACAGGTCCGGGGTGACGGACCGGCCCTGTTCGGCCGTGGCCATCAGCATGATGTGGATGAGCGGGACGTCCGTCACTTCGATGTCGTCGCGCAGGCTGCCGGCCTGTTGGGCGCGGGTCAGCACGGTGGTCACCGCAGGGGTGAGTCGCTCCCGCATGGTGAGCGCTCGCCGCCTGTCGGGCGTGCCCTCCAGCAGGACGTCGCGCAGGCCGCGGTTGTCGGCGAAGTGCCGGCCGGTGACCAGCAGGAGCTGTTCGAGGCCCGTCCACGGGTCCTCGCACCGCGACGCCTCCTCGGCCGCCTCCGCCAGCCGCTCCACCTGGTCCTCGAAGACCGCCTCGATGAGCTCCTCGCGGTCGGCGAAGCGCCGGTAGACGGTGCCGACGCCGACGCCCGCGTGCCGGGCGATGTCGTCGAGCGTGACCTCGACGCCGCGCTCGGCGAACACCTCACGGGCGGCGGCGATAATGCGCTGCCGGTTGCGTTCGGCGTCCGCCCGCAGCGGCTTGGCGGGGGTGCTCCCGGAGGGGGTGGCTCGGCGACTCATGGGCCCACTGTAGCGAGCCAGCCGGAGACACCCCCTCCGGTTGCCGTCACGTCGCGAAGAAGCCGTTCCGGGTGTGCAGGGTGACCGCGTCCGCGTCCGGCAGCGGGGTCCCCTCTCGTTCCGGGCGCAGCACCACCGTTCCGCTCTCGCCCGGCAGCAGCGTGAGCAGCGCCGTGTCCGCGCGCATGCCGGGGGCCTCGACGATCAGGTCACCGAGCGCGACCCCCGTGGTGAGGTGCACGAGCGCGTGGTCCGCCTTGTGCTCGACTGAGTGCTTGACGTCGGGCGCGGGCCAGCGGACGCCGTCGTCGCGTACGAAGACGTGGACGGCGCGGTCGGCTCCCGCGGTGTCCGCGACCACCAGTTCCTCGCGGCGACGGCCCGCCTGGGTGATGCGGGGGCCGACGGGGAGGGTGAGGACCGAGCGGGCCTGTACCGTGAACTCCTTCTCCGTACGGGCCACTTCTCCGTCCTGGACGTGCACGCGGCGCAGCGCGAGTTCGCCCGTCCACGGCTCGTCCGTGTCGTTGACGAGGACGGCGCTGAGGCCGGCCTCCCTCGGCTGGAGCGTGACGAGGCGGTCGGCGAAGGCGCCGCGCACCGCGTACCAGGCGGGCTTGGGGCGGCCGCCGTGGTCGATCAGGGACCAGGACAGGGCCGGCCAGACGTCGTTTAGCTGCCAGATCAGCGCCCCGGCCGTGCGCGGCCACCAGGAGCGGAAGTGTTCCACGGCGGTGCGCAGGGCGTGTGCCTGGTTGAGGCTCGTGGCCAGGTGCCAGCGGCCGGTGTCCGTGGCGATGGCGGCCGGGTCGGGGAAGCGGGCCTTCAGGCGGTCCACGAGGTGGCGTTCGCCGCCGGGCTGCTTCTGGTGTGCCAGCAGCGCCGGGTCGTCGGGGCTTTCGGGCAGGGTGCCGAGCGCCTCGGTCAGCGTGGCCCGGGTGGCCGGGGCCTGCCAGCCGAACTCGGCGGCGAAGCGCGGGATCTGGTCGCGGTAGTGGGCGTAGTCGAGGAGGTTCCAGGTGTCCCAGAGGTGGGCCGGGCCGTCGCCCGGAACCTGCGGGTGGACGCCCGGTTCGCTCGCCACGGGGCTGTTCACGACGTACACGGCGCCGGGCGCGTGGGCCTGGACGGCGGCCGGGAGCAGCTCGCGGTAGTAGCCCTCGCCCCAGGTGCGGTCCCGGATCCGGCTGCGCCAGCCCCAGTCCTCGTGGCCAAGCAGATTCTCGTTGGCGCCGTTCCAGAGGACGACACTCGGGTGCGCCGCGAGGCGGCGGACGACGTCGTCGGCCTCGGCGACGACCTCCGAGCGCAGCGGCTCCTCCTCAGGGTAGGCGGCGCAGGCGAACGCGAAGTCCTGCCAGATCAGGACGCCGCGCTCGTCGCAGGCCGCGTAGAAGGCCTCGTCCTCGTAGATGCCGCCGCCCCAGACGCGCAGCATGTTCATGTTGGCGGCGCATGCCTGGTCGATACGGGTCTCGTAGCGGGTGGGGGTGATGCGGGAGACGAAGAGGTCGTCGGGGATCCAGTTGGCGCCCTTGCAGAACACCGGGCGCCCATTGACCCGCAGGGTGAACGCGCGACCGTGCTCGTCAGGTGTCGTGTCGACGGTGATGTGCCGGAAGCCGACGCGGTGGTGTGTCTCCTGGAGGACCTTGCCGCCCTCCCCCAGCAGCCGCACCGTCGCGTCGTGCCGGGTGGGTGCGCCGTAGCCGCGTGGCCACCACAGGTCGGGCGCGGGGACGTCAACAGACACGCTCTGTCGGCCCGTTGAGTCGATGGGGAAGCGTTCCGTGTGTCCCGCGACCGTGATCTCGGCCTCGCACGGACCGCCCTCCACGTCGAGCCCGACGACGAGGGTGCCGTACCGCAGGTTCTCGTCCAGGGTCGTGGTGACATCGACGTCCGCGCGGGCCGTGTCCCACACGTCGAGGCGCACGTCCCGCCAGATCCCGGCGGTGACGAGCGTGGGGCCCCAGTCCCAGCCGCCCTCGCAGGCCATCGTGCGCAGTTCGTTGTAGGGGTACGACCAGTCGTACGGCAGCGGGTCGTCGCCGGCCGACTCCAGCATGGCCCGCGCGGACGAGGCGAAGCGGACGGTCAGCTCGTTCGTCCCCGGCCGAACGGCGTCGGTCACGTCGAAGCGGTAACGGCGGTGCATGTTGCGGGTGTTGCCGACCTCCGTGCCGTTGACGACGACCGTCGCGATCGTCTGGAGCCCGTCGAAGGCGAGGTGCGCGCGCGAGCCGTCGGCCAGGTCCGCCATGTCGAAGTGTCTGCTGTACTCCCAGTCCGCGAGCCCGACCCATTGTGCGTCCGCCTCGTTCGTGCCGAGGAAGGGGTCGGCGATGACCCCGGCCCGCATCAGGTCGGTGTGCGCGCATCCCGGCACGACCGCCGGGACCTCGATGTCACCGGTCCCGTCGGCGGACCGCAGCGTCCAGCCCTCACCCGTCAGTTCCACGATCTCCTGCCCTCTCATTCGTCCGGCCGGTCCGTCGGTGCCCGATACCCCTCGGGGACCCGCGGCAGCTCCCGTACTCCCGTTTCGAAGACTTCGACCGACTCCAGCAGGGCTCCGTCGCCGTCGACCTCGACGGTCAGCTCGGCGGCCGTCACCGGTTGGGTGAGGTGGATGCGTCCGGCGCCCACGGTCAGCCCCTCGGCGAGGACGCGGTCGCCCGCCCGCACCACATGGCGTACGACGCGCTGTCCGTCGGTGAGGTCCTCGCGCAGCCGGATGTGGTCGAAGGTCACCGGTTCGGCGAAGGAAGCCTTCCAGGTGTCGCCGCGGGTCAGTTCAGCAGTCCCCGCAGGCGTGCCGAAGCGGCGTGTCACCTCCGCGCCGAACTCCGCCGCCCGCGCCGCGTCGGCGTCCGGGATCCGGCCGCGGGTGTCGGGCGGCAGGTTGAGCAGGAGGTTCGCGCCGAGGCCCACGGAGCGGTAGTGGATGGCGAGCAGGTGCTCCAGCGACTTGGGCTCGTCGTCCGGGTGCCAGAACCAGCCGCGCCGGATCGACACGTCGCACTCGGGCGGCAGGTAGAGCGCCTCGGCGAACTCGGCGGTGACGACCGTGTAGTTGCTCATCTGGGTGTGGTCGACGACGTACTCGACGGGGTCCGCGGCGAGCCCGTCCTCGTTGCCCACCCAGCGGATCGTCGGGTCGCCCATGTTGAACACCATGGCGTCGGGCTGGTGCTTGCGGGCGACGGCCATGATGGCGGTCCAGTCGTACTCGTAGCCGTCCGAGCCGGCGCCGTCGAACCACAGCTCCATCAGCGGCCCGTACGAGGTGCACAGCTCGCGGATCTGCTCGGTGTAGAGCTTGGTGTACGCGGCCGGGTCGGCGTACTCGGGCGCGTGCCGGTCCCACGGGGACAGGTACACCCCGAAGCCGAGTCCGGCCGCCCGGCAGGCCGCCGCCAGTTCGCCGACGACATCGCCCTTTCCGTCCTTCCACGGCGAGGAGGCGACGGAGTAGTCGGTGGTCTTCGTCGGCCACAGGCAGAAGCCGTCGTGGTGCTTCGCGGTGATGATCGCGTAGTGGGCCCCGGCCGCGCGGGCCGTGGCGACCCACTGTTCCGCGTCGAGGTCCGTGGGGTCGAAGGACGACGCCGGGAGGGTGCCGTCGCTCCACTCCTGACCGTGGAAGGTGTTGATGCCGAAGTGGAAGAAGACGCCGGTGTTCAAGCGCTGCCAGGCGAGTTGGTGCGGTGTCGGTGCGAGGGGGGCGTCTGATTGCAACGCGGGTCCTTTCAGGGGTGGTACGGGGTCGGGCTCAGGCGTACTGCTCGTCCTGCGCCCAGCAGTGCACCCAGTGGGTGTCGTCGACCTGGGTCCTCGCCGGGAAGGCCGTGGCGCAGATGGGTCTGGCGAGGGGGCAGCGGGTGCGGAAGCGGCAGCCGGAGGGCGGGTCGACGAGGCTCGGGGGTTCGCCGAGGGTCTCCTCGTCGTCGACATCCGGTTCGTCGAGGAAGCCGCCGCGGTCGGGGTCGGGCGCCGACTCCAACAGGAGCCTGGTGTAGGGGTGTTGGGGGTTGGCGACGAGTTCGTCGCCGGGTCCGGACTCGACGAGCTGGCCTGCGTACAGGACCTTGATCTCGTCGGCGAAGTAGCGGGCGCTGGCGATGTCGTGGGTGATGTACAGGATCGCCAGGCCCTCGTCGTCGCGGAGCTTTCCGAGCAGGTTGAGGATGTCCAGGCGGATGGAGACGTCCAGCATGGAGATCGGTTCGTCGCCTAGCAGGACCTTCGGGCGGGCGGCGAGCGCGCGGGCGATGGCGATGCGCTGGCGCTGGCCGCCGGAGAGCTCGTAGGGGAACTTGTCGATGAACTGGTCGGCCGGTGTGAGGTTGACGCGTTCGAGGAGCTGGAGGATCTGGCGTTCCGTGTCCTCGGCGCCGGAGGTGAGGCCGTGCAGTTTGAGGGGGCGGCTGAGGATGTAGCGGATCTTGTGGACCGGGCTGAGCGAGGCGAACGGGTCCTGGAAGATCATCTGGACCTGGCGGTAGTACGCGCGCTTCGCCTTCGCCGTGCGGGCCTTCTTGACGACGTCGCCGTCGAGCCGGATCTCGCCCTCGGTAGGCGGGTAGGCGAGCGCGAGCATCCGGGCGAGTGTCGACTTTCCGCTGCCGGACTCGCCGACGAGCGCGGTGATGCGGCCCCTGTGCAGCGCGAGCGAGGTCGGCTCGACGGCCTTGACCTCCTTGCCGTGGCCGCCGGGCCCGTGCATCGGGAAGCGCTTGACGACCTCACGGGCCTCCAGGACCGGGGCCGGTTCCGTGGCCGGGCCCGGCGCCGGGACGGTGGTGTCAGGTGCGGGCATGGCTGGCCTCGGCTTCCGGGGTCGTCGTGGCGGGGTTCCGGTGGAGGTGGCAGGCGACGTCGCCGACCGCCTCGCCGAGCTGCAGCAGGACCGGCTCCTCGCGGTCGCAGGCGTCCATGCGCTGGGCGCAGCGGGGGTGGAAGGAGCAGCCGGGCGGCGGGGTGCGCAGTCCCGGTGGCGAGCCGGGGATGCCGGTGATCTCGCGGCGTTCGCCGTGCAGCGGAGGGAAGGCGCCGCGCAGGGCGGTGGTGTACGGGTGCCGGGGGTCCTCGTAGAGGCGGCGCGGCGGCCCGGTCTCCACGATCTTACCCGCGTACATGACGGCGATCCGGTCGGCGATCTCGATGAGCAGCGACAGGTCGTGAGTGATGAAGACGACCGAGAAACCCAACTCCCGTTTGAGGCGTGCCACTTGGCGCAGGATCTGGCGCTGCATGACGACGTCGACGGCGGTCGTCGGCTCGTCCATGACGACGAGGTCGGGTTCGCAGGCGAGCGCGAGGGCGATGGTGGCGCGCTGGCGCATGCCGCCGGACAGCTCGTGGGCGTAGGAACGCAGCCGGTCCGCGGGGATGCCGACCATGCCGAGCAGCTCACCCGCCCGCTCCCAGGCCGCCTTCTTCGACAGGCCGCGATGCCGCCTCAGGACGTCGGCGAACTGGGTGCCGAGGCGGAGCACGGGGTTGAGGGCGTTCATCGCGCTCTGGAAGACGATGGCCACCTTCTCCCAGCGCAGCGACTCCAGTTGACGTTCGGTCAGGCGCAGGATGTCGGTGTTGTCGGCGCCGTCGTGGCCGTGCAGGATCACCGAGCCGCCGGTGGTGACGGCCGGCGGCCGCTCCAGGCGGGTCATGGCGGTGACCAGGGTGGACTTTCCGCAGCCGCTCTCGCCGACGATGCCGAGTGTCTCGCCGCGGCGCAGGGTGAGATCGACGCCGCGCACGGCGTGCACGGGGTTCTCCTGGTCGAAGTAGTCGACGTGCAGGTCGCGGACGGTGAGCAGAGGGGCGCCGGTCACGAGGTGACCTCCTTGACGGGTGCGGCCTTGTGGGACCCGGTGGCGTCGCCCGCGCCGATGCGGGCGGCGCGGGCCCGCATCCGTACCTGCTTGGAGGGCTTGCGCAGGCGGGGGTTGGACACCTCGTCGATGCCGAAGTTGATGAGCCCGGCGGCGACGCCGACCAGGGCGATGCAGGCGCCCGGCGGAATGAACCACCACCAGGCGCCGCGGGTGAGCGCGGAGCCGTTCTGCGCCCAGTACAGCATCGAGCCCCAGCTGGTGATGTTGATGTTGCCGAGGCCCATGAAGGACAGGCCCGCGTCGGCGAACATCGAGCCGACGACCGCGCCGAGGAAGCTGACGGAGATCAGCGGGGCGAGGGACGGGATGAGTTCGCGGGTGATGACACCCCAGCGGCTCTCGCCGGTCATCTCGGCGGCGGCCACGAAGTCGCGGTGGCGCAGGGACAGTGTCTGCGCCCGCTTCTGCCGCGCGGCCCACGGCCAGGCGGTGAGACCGATGACGAGGGCCACGGTGACCCAGCCGCCGCGCCCCTGCACATAGCTCGCCACGATGATGAGGAGCGGCATGCCGGGGATGACGAGGAAGATGTTGGTGGCGACGGTCAGGAGCGAGTCCGCCCGCCCGCCGAGATAGCCGCCCGCGACCCCGACCAGGACCGAGAGCACCGTGGTGACGACGCCCGCGACGAGCCCGACGAGCAGCGAGACGCGGCTGCCGACGACGAGCTGCGCGAAGACGTCCTCGCCGTTGGCCGTGGTGCCCAGCAGGTGTGCCCCGGAGGGCGGCTGCATGGAGCCGCTGGTGTCGACGTCGCTGGGCTGGAGCCCCATCAGGTTCTCCACGACGAACGGGCCGAGGGCCGCGAGCAGGGCGAAGAACACGATGATGGCGATCCCGACGCGGACCTTGAGATTCCCTGGCAGCTTCGGCAGCCGCCGCCCGGCGCGTACCGACTTCGTCATGAGCGGGTCTCCCTCGCGCGCGGGTCGATCAGTCCGTACACCGAGTCCGCGATGAAGTTCGCGGCGAGCACGGTGAGCGAGACGATCAGGAACAGGGCCTGCATCAGCGGGTAGTCGACGCTGGAGACGGCCTGGTAGAGCAGATAGCCCACCCCGGGGTAGGAGAAGACGATCTCCACGAGGATCTGGCCGCTGACGGCGGAGCCGATGGTGAGGGCGAACCCTGCGACGCTGGGCAGGACCGCGTTGCGGGCCGCGTACTGGAACATCACGCGGGCCTTGGACAGGCCCTTGGCGCGGGCGAGGAGCACGTAGTCCTCGGAGACGGTCGTCACCATCATGTTGCGCATGCCGACCAGCCAGCCGCCGAACGAGGCGACGACCATGGTCACGGCCGGCAGGATGCCGTGCTCCAGGACGCTCATCAGGAACGGGCCGTTGAAGGCGACCGCCATGTCACCGTCGTACGCGCCGCTGATCGGCAGCCAGTTCAGCTGCACGCCGAACGCCATGACCAGCAGCAGCGCGACCCAGAAGAAGGGCAGCGCGCCGAGGAACATCGAGGCGGGCGTGATGAAGGAGTCGAAGCGCGAGCCGACGCGGGAGCCCGCGAGGACGCCCATCGAGGTGCCGATGACGAAGGCGAGCACGGCGGTCAGGCCGACGAGCCCGATGGTCCAGGGGAGCCCGGAGCGGATCACTTCCCATACGGGCGTCGGGTAGTAGGCGACCGACGCCCCGAAGTCGAAGTGGGCGATCTGGCCGAGGTAGGTGACGTACTGGTCCCACAGGGGTGCGCCGGGCGCGCCGAACAGCCGGTAGATGCTGGTGACCTGTTCGGCGGAGAGGTTCTGCTTCTGCTGCATCTGGGAGATGAGCGCGGAGGCGGGATCGCCCGGCATCAGGCGCGGGATGAGGAAGTTGAGGGTGACGGCGACGGCCGCGGCACCGAGGTAGAAGCCGAGGCGGCGCAGGAAGTAGCGGGCGGCGCCGAACCTGGCGGTCGCCGAGCGCCGGCCGGGCGGTGGTGCCTCCGCGGTGGCGGGGGTGAGGACGGGGGCGGTGGCCATGACCGTCAGCCCTTCGCCGGACGCAGGTTGAGCAGGATGCTCATGGCGTCGATGCCGCCGGACCACGGGGCGGGCTGGGCGTAGGGCTTCTTCTCGTCGGGCCAGCCGGTCCAGTTCTTGGTGCTGTACTCCGACGAGACGCCGATCGTGATCAGCGGGGCGGCCGGCACCTCGTCCACCATGATCTTCTGGAACTCGGCCGAGTACTTCTTGACGCTCGCTTCGTCGTTGGCGCTCGCCATCTCCTTGAGCAGCGCGTCTGCCTTCTTGCTCTTGTAGTGGCCGTAGTTGGTCCAGATGCCGCCGTTCTCGCTGTACAGCATGTCCTTGAAGAAGTTGTACGGCGTCGAGTAGTAGACCCCGCCGCCGATGGTGACGTCGAAGTCACCGGTCTTGCGCTTGGCGTCGATCTGCGCGGCCGCGATGGGCTTCACGTCGACGTCGATGCCGGCCTTCTTCAGCTGCGAGGCGACGACCTTGTCGAACTGCACGGCGTCGCCCCACTCCTGCACCTCCATGATGGAGAAGCTGAGCTGCTTGCCACTGCGGTCGACCAGCTTGCCGTTCTTCTTCGTGTAGCCGGCCTTCTTGAACTCGGCGAGCGCCTTGGCGAGTTCGGCCGTGGGCTGCTCGGCGTCCTGGTACTCGTCGGCGATCCACTTGCCCTGGGTCTTCGAGTCGAGGCCCGTGAGGTTGAGGGTGTTGAACATGCCCGGGTTGGTGACGTTCAGGAGCTGGCCGCGGTCGACGGCCAGCGACATGCCCTTGCGCACGTGGACGTCGTCGAACGGCTTCTTCTTGTGGTTGAAGAACAGGAACTGGCCGCCGTAGGTGGGGTACCAGGCGTGGTGGTTCTTCGGGTCCTTGTCGATGTACTGCTTCTTGACGTCGGGCACGACGCCGCCGCTCCAGTCGAGCTCCCCGCTGAGCAGCTTGGGCACCTCGGACGCCTGCGTGATGATGGGCGCCTTCACCGTCTTGACCGGGACGTTCTTCTGCTTCCAGTAGTCGTCGCGGGCCTCGAAGGTGAGCTGCTGCGGGGTGTACTGCTTGAGCTTGTACGGGCCCGAGCCGACCGGGTTCGGGTTGGTGTCCTTCGCGCCGTCCTTCTTCTTCCAGATCTTCTCGGGCACCGGGGTGATCGCGCCGATGCTCTCGATCTTGGAGTAGGCGGCCTTGTCGAAGGTGATCTCGACGGTGTGCTCGTCCGGCGCGGAGGCCTTGGTGAAGTCGAAGGCCCAGGTCGGCGGCAGCTTGTGCTTCTTCACGTAGTTGATGGTGAACACGACGTCCTGGGCGGTGAGTTTGGAGCCGTCGCTCCAGTTGGCCCGCTCGTCGAGGTGGACGGTGATCTTCTTGCCGCCGTCGGCCCACTCGTACTTCTTCCCCAGCCAGGGGGTGAACTTGCCGCCCTGAAGGATGTTGAAGTCGAAGAGCGCCTCGTACTGGAACCCGAAGGTGCCCTGCGTGGCCTTGAGGGCGAACGGGTTGAAGTTGCGGTTGATGGTGGTGCCCGCGAAGCCGAGGTTCGTGGTGAGCGAGCCGCCACCGGCGGAGCCGCCCGCCGGGGTGGGCGCGGCCGAACAGCCGGACAGGGCAAGGGAGAGCACGGCGGCGCCGACGGCGGCGACGCGGACGCCGGTGCGCGGGGCGGGCTGGGACTTCGGGTTCATCAGGGCTCCCGAGGAGTGGTGGGGACGGGGGACATCACGTGTGGGGAGTGGCGTGCGGCAGGTTTTAGACATCGTTGTCAGGTCGTGGCGGTGGGGCGCCGTGGAATGCGGATCAGCCGGGGGCGGGGGCCGGTTCCGCCGGTGCGGGGCCGCTGCTGCCGCGCGGGACGATGCGCGGGGTCTCGTCCTCGACGGTGCGCGCGGGCCCACCGTCGATCAGCGCGAGCAGTTCCTCCGCGGCGCGCCGCCCGAAGGCCGGGGTGTCACGGACGAGGGCGGACAGCGGCGGGTGGGTGGAGCCGGTGAGCACGGACTCGTCCCAGGCGACGAGGGTGAGCGCGCCCGGCACCGCGATGCCGAGCGAGGCGGCGACGCCGAGCCCGGCGACGGCCATCACATCGGTGTCGTAGACGATCGCGGTGGGCCGCGGCGCCGGTGTGTCGAGCACCTGTCGGGTGGCTTCGACGCTCTGCTGGCGCGAGTAGTCGGTGGGGATGCTGCGTACGTCGGCGGGGTCGAGGCCGAGCCGCTCCGCCTCATCGCACAGGGAGCGGATCCGCTGCTGGGTGTGGGCGAGATGGGGCAGCCCCGCGATGTGCGCGATGCGGCGGTGGCCCAGTCGGTGCAGGTGCTGGACGATGCCGGCCATCGCCCGGGTGTCCGAGGCCCACACACTGGAGATACCGGGGTGCGCCGAGCCGCTCTCGCCCCGTGGCACGGATCCGACGAACACGGCGGGCAGGCCCAGCTCGTCGAGCAGCGCCGGACGCGGGTCGCCGCCCCTCGGGTCGACGACGAGCACACCGTCGACCCGGCGCTCGGCCCACCAGCGGCGGTAGGCGGCACACTCGGCGTCCAGGTCGGGGACCACCAGGAAGAGCAGCCCGATGCTCCGTCCGGCGAGCGCCTCCTGGATCCCGGACACCAGTTGCAGGAAGAAGAACTCCGCGCCCAGGGCCCGCGCGGGACGGGCCAGGACGAGGCCCACCGTGGCGGTGCTGTCCCCGTTCAACGCCCGTGCCGCCGCGCTCGGTTGCCACCCGAGGCGGTCGGCGACCTCGCGCACCCGCTGCCGGGTGGACGGCGAGACACCGGGTCGCCCGTTGAGCGCGAGGGACACGGCGGACTCGGACACCCGCGCCTCTTCGGCGATGTCCTTCAGGGTCGAGCGTCTCGAGGGGGTACGGCGCATGGATTCTCCTGCCACGCATACCGGCAAGGCATACCGGCAAGCCGCCCCCGAACGGGACGGCCTGGAACCCAACTGCCCTGAACTCAAGCGGTTGAGTGCGAGAACGCTAAAGCGCTGGAGCCGTGGGGGCAACAGGTTGCGCGCCAATTGCCCGCGAGTGGCGGGTATTTGTGGGGCGGGACTGCCCGACCGCCGTCACCAAAGGTGATTTTCCGTAGCTGCACGGTGAGTACCGGTGGATGGCAGGAGGAGACACCAAAACACATGAACCTTCGGGGCACCTCGTTGCTTTGCGCGCACACTATGGCTTTACGAACGCACTCGCCCCGGACCGGAGGCCCCGGCCCGTCCCAGGGACGCGGGTGTCCGGCCGGTGAACTCGCGGGCCGTGCGCGCCAGGTGGGCCTGGTCGGCGGCCGACAGCACGACCTTCCACACCGGGTGGCAGTGGGCGGCGACGCGGGAGGGGGCCGTCTCGGCGAACAGCGTCCCGTCGGGGCCCGGCGCGAACATCAGCCTGCGATCGTTTCGTTCAAGCGCCCAGGCGCGGTCGGGGACGACGCTCACACCATGGACCGTATCGCGGCAGTCGTTCTGGGCGTCTTCCTGGTGACAGTGGGGGTGACGCACTTCGCGCTGCCCGGCTATTTCCGTTCGCTGGTGCCGCGCCGGCTCCCCCGCCCCGCGCTGCTGGTCGCCGTCTCCGGGGGCGCCGAGGTCGTGGTGGGCGGATGGGCCGCGGCCGTGCTGACTGTGCGTCAACCTCTGCCACATCGGCTGGGCGGTCCGGGTCGCGCGGAGCGGCCATCCAGGAACCCCTGCGCACTTTCCTTAAAGCGTTGTGTGTGAAATATGTCCACGGAGGGCGTTTTTCATGGATTTCGTCATCGGGTGCATCCAAATTGTCTGCCCTGCGGGTACGCCTGCGCCCACGCGCACTACCGGCGCGCACCGCCCGCGTTGAAGCTGCCGGGAGTTGCCGACAGTAACGATTCTGCTGATCTTCGCTCACCGCCGTTCGTTCCATTCATCGCAGCCGTAAGGACACAAGGTGCGCAAGCAAGCCGGCGAGGTCGGCACGCTTCTCAGGCTCGTCGCGGACACCCGCGCCGACGACTCCCTCATCGGGCGAGAGGCGGAACTGACCCGACTGCGGAGCCTGTTGGCGGGCCACCGACTGGTCACCGTCACCGGCCCCGTCGGGGTCGGCAAGAGTCTGCTGGGCGACGCCGCCGTGCAGCGGGCCCGGCCGCCGAGGCGCCAGGTGGTGCGGGTGTCCTGGCCCGAGGCGACCGGGCGGCCCGGGGCCTTCCGGGACGCCGTGCGGCAGGCGCTGCTCGGCACCCCGCTCTCGCCGGACGGCCCGCCGACCGGGCGGCGGACGGCCCCTCGGGTCCTGCTGTTCCTCGACGACATCGACCCCGTCCATGACGAGTGCGTCGGCGTGATCCAGCGGCATCTGCTCCACCACCCGTCGCTGCAGGTCCTGATCACCGCTCGCCGCCCCCTCGGGCTCGGCGACGAAGCCGTGCTGCGGCTCGGCCCGCTCACCACCGAGCCCGAGGACGACGGCTCCCCCTCCCCCGCCGCCCGCCTGTTCCTGGCCACGGCCGGTGACGCGCTGCGGCGCCGCGATCCGGCCACCCTCGAACGCGTCCAGGCCGTCTGCGACACCCTCGAAGGACTGCCCCTGGCGGTCGAACTCGCCGCCGCGCAGCTGAGGTCGTACTCCCTGCACGACCTCGCCGAACTCGTGGAGCACGGGCAGACCTGGCTGCACAGCCCCCGACCGCGCCTTCGGCGGCACCGTTCCGTCGAGGAGGCCGTCGGCGCCGTGCACACGCTGTGCTCCCCCTGGATGCGGATGGTGTGGAGCCGCGCCAGCATCCTGGCCGGGTCGTTCGGCGAGGCGGCCGCCGTGCTGCTGTGCTCCGGCGGCGAGGTCGCCCCGCACCAGGTGCCGGGCCTGCTGACCCAACTGGCCGCGCTCGGCCTGCTCCAGCACGAGAACGACCCGCACGGACCCGGCGAGCCGCGCTACCGCATGCCCCCTGCCGTCCGAGAGTTCGGCGAGCGCCGGCTCACCGAGGCCGGCGAACTGGACATCGCCGTCGAACGCCGGGCCGGGCACTGCCGAAGGATCGTCCACCTCGCGGAGCACCTCTGGGAGCACGGCCACCAGACGCAGGCGCTGCGCCTCGTGGCCGACGAGCAGCACAACCTCAACGCCATCCTGCGGTACGCGCTGACCGACCCGCGGCCCGAGGCCACCGTCGCCGCCCTGGAGACCGCCACCCGTCTGTGGTTCTGGTGGGTCACGGGCCATGCCGCGACCGGCCTTCGCTACCTCCTGCAACTCCTGGCCCGCTGCCCCGACGACCACCCTTCGGCGGCCCCCGCGGCCTGGCTCGCCGCCTGGCTCGCCGCGCGCACCGACCCCGACACGGCCCTCACCCTGCTCGACCGGATCTGGCCCGGTGCCGTGCTCGACGGCGACGACACCCTGCTGGCCCGCATCGCCCATGTCCACGGCCTCATCGCCCTCACCCTCGGCGACCCGCTCCAGGCCGCCGACCTCTTCGAGCAGGCCTGTGTCCTCACCCCGGACCACGCCGCCGGCGGGCCGGGCCGGGCCGTGTACCTCGCGGCCCTCGCGTTCGCCCGGCGGGACACCGAGCCGCGCGCCGCGCACCGGGCGGCCCTCGCCGCGCTCGCCCAGCCCGGCCTGCGCGACGACGTGTGGTCGAGCATGCGCGCCCGCTACGCCCTGGCCCTCGTCGACCACCACAACGGCCGCGCCGCCCGCGCCTGGACCCGCGCCCACCGCGCGGTGTCCGACGCCGACTCGGCCACCTGCGCCCCACAGGCCCACGCCGCGCTGCACTCCCTGCTCACGGTGCTGCGCACGGGGCAGGCGGCCCCGGCGCCGGTGATCCCGGGGTTGTCCGGGTGACGCGACGACACACGCCGGGCCAACGGGCTTGATCTGAAGTGCGGTTGAGGTACGAGACTCGCGCACCATGAACACACCAGACAGCGGTCTTCTCCTGTTCCGCAACACGATGCGCATCACCGAAGGTCACCTGGAGGAGTTCCGGAACGCGATCGACCGGGCGGTGAGTTTCGTCGAGCGGCACGGCCCCCAGCTCATGGTGGAGGTCTTCGTCGACGAGGAGCGGCTGCTCGCCCACAGCTTCCAGCTCTACCAGGACTCGGACGCCGTCCGCGCGCACTGGAAGCTGTCCGATCCGTACATCCAGGACGTGATGGCGCACTGCCGCGTGGAGCACTTCGAGGTGTTCGGCGAGCCGGACGAGGACGTGGTGAACGGCATCCGGGGGTCGCTCGGCGACCAGCTCGCCCCGGCGTTCTCCCCGCGGTTCACCGGCTTCGTACGGTTCGGCGGTCCGCGGGACCACTGAGCGCCCGCGGCACGCGCGGCTCCGCGGCGAGCGGGCTCTCCGCCGGGCACAGCGCGATGATCGCGATGTCGTCGGCCAGGTGGTGGGTCCAGTCGCGGACGCCGTCGTCGAGGTGGCCGACGAGGTGCTCGGGGGTGCCGTACGGCGCGCGGGTCAGGCCCTCGGTCAGCGGGTAGAACTCGCCGGTCGAGTTGCGGGCCTCGCTCAGGCCGTCGGTGTGGGCCACGAGGGTCGCTCCGGCGCCCAGGCGCACCGTGTGCGGGGTGGGCGGGGCGCCGGAGCCGAGCGTGCCGAAGCCGAGGGGCAGCAGGGTCGGCAGGTCCAGCTCCGTGACACCGTCGGCGGTGACCTCCAACGGGGTGAGGTGACCGCAGTTGACGATGTGCAGCTCGCACGCCTCCTGCTCCGCACCGTCGTGCTCCAGCAGCAGCGCCGTGGCGAACAGTTCCTCGTCCCCGCGGGTGGCGGCCGCGCGCAGCACCTGCCGGTCCAGGCGGGCGGCGAGCTCCCCCAGCTCCTGCGTCTCGTACGCCTGGCTGCGGAAACAGCCCAGCAGATCGGTGACGGTCTGCACCGCCTGGAGGCCCTTTCCGCGTACGTCGCCGATGAGGATGCGGGTGCCGAACGGGGTGTGCAGGGCCTCGATGAAGTCGCCGCCGATGCCGGTGTCCGCGGTGGCGGGCCGGTACAGGCTCGCGAGGTGCAGTCGGCCCAGGTCCTCGGGTATCGGGTGCAGCACGGCGTGCTGCAGGGTGCTCGCGGTCTCGCTGATCCGGGCCAGCCGGTCGCGCTGTTCCCGGCGTGACCAGACGACGGCGCCGGCCGCCGCCCCGAAGGCGAGCGCGACGATCAGGGTGCCCGCGTCGCCGATACCGGTGCGTGTCAGCAGGTACTGGAGGGCCGCGGCGCAGGCCACCGCCACGGAGACCGCGACGCGGCCGAGCAGCAGGGCGGCCACGGCGAGCACGATGGTGCCGACGCGCAGCAGCTGGCGCGCCTCGGCGGGCATCGGGACGCTGTCGACGGCGGAGGTGTACGGCAGGGCCTGCGCGGCGGCGGTGCCCAGCAGGATGGATCCGGGCAGCAGGGCCGCGCTGGTGCCGAGGTGGGGGCGCGGGAGGGCGGCGAGGTAGCGCGCCATCTGCGGCGCGGCGGCGAGCATGACGCCGAAGCCGATGAGCGCCACGACGGCGAAGTCGCCGACCACCGGATAGCCGTGCACACCGAGCCCGGCGTGCAGCAGGACCAGGCCGAGCGCGGCCAGCGGCAGGCCGAGCGAGGAGCCGGTCACCGGGGCGATGGCGCGGCGCCGCACCAGCAGACAGCTCGCCGCGCCGCCGACGCCGAAGGCCGACAGGACGAACCCGGCGGACTCCGGGCCGACGCCCTTCTCGGCCGCGAGCACCGGGAGGGCCATGGCGAGCACGACCTGGGTGAAGCCGAGCGCGAGACCGGCGACCAGGGCACCCGCGCGCAGTGTGCCCGGCAAGAGTGCCGGGCGGCCGCGGGACAGCACCGGCAGGCCGGGGCAGCGCAGCCGCGCGACGACGAGCCCGACCGTGGCGACGAGCAGCAGCAGGCCCACGCGCGGGTCCGCCCACCCCCACACGGGGGCGAGCTGCAGCGCCGCGGGGGCGAGCACGCCGAAGGCGATCAGACAGCCGGCGCGGGCCCGGTCCGGCATCGCCTGGCGGGCCGCCCTGGAGGGTTCGGGTACGTAGCGGCGCACCAGTAACAGGGCCGCGACCGCCGCGAGGGTCATCGCGGCCATGGCCACGCGCCACCCGGTCGTGGACGCCGACCGCGGAGCCAGGTTCACGGCGAGCACGAAGCCGACGGACATGGCGGCCAGCCAGCCGCCCATCACCTTGCGCATCCGGCCCGGCAGGAACACGGTCGGCAGGAACGCGAGGCAGCTGACGAAGACGGCGGCCAGGGCGACGGCCACGACGATCCGCGCGAGCACGTACGACCAGCCGTCGAACGCGACGGCGTGCAGGGCGCAGCCCCCGGCGAGCACGGCCAGCGACACGCTCAGGACGGAGCGCCGTCCCCGGAGGTCGCCCGCGCGTCCCGCGACGACCAGGGTCAACAGTGCCAGGGACGAACCCACGACGCGGGCGACCACCTCGTGGCCCGTGCCGAGGCCCAGCTCGGCGTGGACCAGGGGGACGGCCGCGGAGTGCACCGCGGGGGCCATCACGTACAGAGCCGCTACGGCGGCGAGCAGCAGCCCGACCACGCGCGTCGAGCCCCGTGTGCCATCCGTCGCGAATCCGGACGCACCGGTGCCGACCATGTACTGACCTCCCTGGGGGTTCCCCCTTCCGCGTGGTCCTCCAGGGACTAGCGTCGCGGATCGCGTATGACCTACGTAAGGACCGAAAGTCCCTAAAGAGACTTTACAGACAAGAGGGAGGTAATCGGACGGGCTGCCGGGGTCAGCGCCTGACCAGGGCGACCGGCAGGCCGTCCTTGGGGAACGGCAGGGAGTGATGGTCCATCGGCGGTTCGTAGGCGGCGTCGACCGTCCAGCGGTAGGAGCGCAGCAGGCGGTGCATGATCGCCTTGATCTCCAGGCCCGCGAAGTACAGGCCGATGCACTTGTGCACGCCGCCACCGAAGGGCTCCCACGCGTACTGGTGCGAGCGGTCCTCGCGGCGGTCCGGGCGGGGATGCGCACGCCCTGCACCGTCGTGTCCTTCACCGCGTACCGGACGAGCGTCGGGACCGGCGCCCGCAGGCGCAGCGCCTCGCGCATCACCAGGTCGACGGATTCCAGGCCCTCCAGCTCCGCCATCGACGGCGAGGTGCAGGCGCCGGGTGTACGCCGCCGACCGCTCGCGGGTGAAGGCCTGTTGCATGATCCGGCGGTACACCTTGTGCTCTTCGAAGTCGATGAGCATGAGCCCGCGGTGGAAGACGGTCCGACGAGTTGCGCCCACGCCGGCTCGTTGGCGAACGCCTTGTCCTTGTTCAGGCCGCGGTGATCACGCCGCTGGACCGAAATGCCCCGCGCCCCCGACCTCCTCGACCGTCATGCGGTCACCTCGCCTCTCACCGGCTTGCCGTGCCGGCCGCGCCGCGCCTTCACCACAGCCCGCATCATCCGGCTCCCGGCGAGGCCGACGAGCAGCGTGGCGAGCGGCAGCGCCACGTCCACCCACGGATCGCGGATCGGCTTGTACGTGGCGGTGCCGTCCTTGATCTCGATGAAGCCGAGCGGCTTGGCCCCCGCACCGCCGCCGCCTCCCCCGCCCTCGCCGTCCTTGTCCCCGGTCTTCTCACGCCCGGCGCCGCCACCGAAACCGAAGCCGACCTGGGCGACCGGGACGACGGTGACTCCCTCCCGGAAGACCGGCTCGCCGAAGACCGCGGCGACGGAGGCCCGGCCGCCGAGCTTGTCGGCCAGCCGTTCCAGCAGCGCGGCGGACGCGTGTGCGGTGGTGAGCTCGGCGGGTGAGGTGGCCACGGCCTGTCCGTCCTGACGGGTCATGCGGTGCCTCCCTGGCGTGCCTTCCGGGGCAGAGCACTACACGCTAGGCCGGAGGCCACCGCTCCGCCAGCAGGTCACAGGAGTTGGAGGCCGTAGCCGCGGCAGCGGGGGCGGAAGTCGGACGGTCCGTCGGCGAGGGCGTTCATGGTGATCTGGAGCGTCGGGTCGTCGTTGAACAGGCCCATGTGTCCCGCACGGTCGTCGGGGCAGGCGTCCTGCAGCAGCACGTTGTCGACGTCCTTGCCCTTGAGCGCCTGGGTGGCGTACGGCGTGACGACGGTGTCGTACTTCGTCATGACGACGGTGTAGTGCGGCCCGTCCGGGACGGTGTCCCCGTCCGCCCACATCTCGCGGGTGTACTCGGAGGTGGCCGTCTGCTCGATGACGCCGGGAAACTGCCCCACATCCGACAGCCGCGTCACGAAGCCCATCAGGTTGAGCGCGGAGCCGAGGCCGACGATTCCGTTGAGGTCGGTGCCGTGCGAACTCGGCGCCCAGCCGACGTAGTTGTCGACCTTCTTGGCGCCGCCCATCTTCTTCATCCACCACATGGGGACGTTTCCGCCCAGCGAGTGGCCGACGATGTTCACCTTCTTCGCGCCCGTCGCGGCGAGTGTCTTGTCCACGAACGCGTCGAGCTGAGCCGCCGACTCGCGGTTCGGGCCGAGTCCGCCGACGCGCCCGAGGGACGCCGACGTGAAACCGTAGTTCATGGCGTAGACGCAGTAGCCGGCGTTCTTCAGACGGGGCGCCGCCTTCACGAAGTTGGCGCCGAAGTTGAAGAACGTACCCGGCAGCAGGACGACCGGCTCCGGATGCTCGGCACTGGGCCTGCACGACCAGTCGTTGGCGCCGGGAACGGCTCCCGGTGAACTCACATAGTTGGCCAGGGCCTGCGCCACACCACCCTCGGGAAGTCTCTCCGCGTCGTCCGCGTGCGCGGGAGCCGCGGCCAACAGGGTGAGGGCGGTGGAGGCGCAGACGGCCACGGCGGCCAGGGCCCTGCGGGATCTCGGCCGCTGTGGGGACGGATCGGTCACGGGCATACGTGTCTCCTGGGGTACGGCACGGAGGAACGGGCGTCGAGGCAAGACTGAGGCAGGAGACACCTCCCTGCACCCCGGCCGACGCCCAGACATCGGCGGGTCCGGCCCTGATCCCGTGCCGGTCGGCGGCCGACCGGGTGACACACGCGCTCGACGCGACGGAAGCCCCGTAGGAAAGGGGCCGCCGACCGCACACCGTCGAGCGGTGCACACGGCCGGCGGCCCCTGGGTCCGCCTTGTCGAACCGACCTCAGATGACACCCTGCGCCAGCATCGCGTCGGCGACGCGCTCGAAGCCCGCGATGTTCGCGCCCGTCACGTAGTCGCCGGGGGCGCCGTAGCGCTCGGCGGTCTCGTGGCAGGTGGCGTGGATGTCCTTCATGATGTGCGCCAGCTCGTCCTCGACCCGCTGCGCGGTCCACGACGTACGGGCGTGGTTCTGCGCCATCTCCAGCGCGCTGACGGCGACGCCGCCCGCGTTGGCCGCCTTGCCGGGGCCGAAGGCGACACCCGCCTTCTGGAAGAGGTGCACCGCCTCGGGCGTGGTCGGCATGTTGGCGCCCTCGGAGACCGCCTTGACGCCGTTGCGGATGAGCGCGGCGGCGTCGTTCTCGTCCAGCTCGTTCTGCGTGGCGGAGGGCAGCGCGACGTCACCGGCGACGTCCCAGACCCGCCCGCCGGGCACGAACCGGGCGGAGGCGCCGCGGCGTTCGGCGTAGGCGTCGACGCGACCCCGTTCAACTTCCTTGATCCGCTTGAGCAGTTCGAGGTCGATGCCCTTCTCGTCAACGACGTAGCCGGAGGAGTCGGAGCAGGTGACCGGATTGGCGCCGAGGGCCTGCAGCTTCTCGATGCTGTAGATGGCGACATTGCCGGAGCCGGACACGACGGCCGTCTGGCCCTCCAGATCCTCGCCGCGCTCGCGCAGCATGGCCTCGGCGAACAGCACGTTGCCGTACCCGGTGGCCTCCGGGCGGATCAGCGAGCCGCCCCAGCCCTGGCCCTTCCCGGTGAGGACGGACTCCCAGCGGTTGGTGATGCGCCGGTACTGCCCGAAGAGGTAGCCGATCTCACGGCCGCCCACGCCGATGTCGCCCGCGGGAACGTCGGTGTGCTCGCCGATGTGCCGGTACAGCTCCGTCATGAACGACTGGCAGAACCGCATGACCTCGGCGTCGCTGCGCCCGTGCGGGTCGAAGTCACTGCCGCCCTTGCCGCCGCCGATCCCGAGACCGGTCAGCGCGTTCTTGAAGATCTGCTCGAAGCCCAGGAACTTGATGACGCCGAGGTTGACCGACGAGTGGAAGCGCAGCCCGCCCTTGTACGGACCGAGCGCGCTGTTGAACTCGACGCGGAACCCGCGGTTGACCTGCACCCGGCCGCGGTCGTCGGTCCACGGCACCCGGAACATGACCTGCCGCTCGGGCTCGACGAGCCGCTCCACGAGGCCGGCCTCCGCGTACTCGGGGCGGGCCTGGAGCACCGGAGCGAGGGTCTCGAGGACCTCGTGCACGGCCTGGTGGAACTCGGGCTGCGCGGGGTTGCGCTTTTCGATCTCGGCAAGGAGGTTGCCGAGGATGTCCTGCGTGTTGGTTCGCGTCGTCACTGAAAGCCTTTCGGGCTCGGCAGTCGCCATCTCCCTGCGGGTGCGGCTCGCTCGGGTCCGGTCGTTCGATGAGCGCGCGGCGCCATTGCCGTGCGTGGGACAGGGGTAAGTGTTACGCGCAGGTAAACGACTTGACCAGTGCCATCCGGATTCCGGACGACATGACTCCGCACACAGGCCAATTCGACCGGGACGGATGGAACTTACCTCACCATTCGGACCTTTCTGGCTCGGACTTCCTGCCGTGCGGAGGGGTGGGGGAGAATACCGGCCTGGCGTCCGAACCAGGCCGGAAGGAAGCGTGCGCGTGATCAAGTGGGTGTCCGTCGAGAGCACCGGACCGCGTCCCGTCCCCCGGCCCGTGGCCACGCCGCTGGTGTGGGCGGTGACCGGCGGCACCGCCCTGCTGCTCGTGGCGCTCATCAATACGCTGCTCGGTCCCGGCCGCCCCTGGCTCGCGCTCACCGCGCTCGCCCTGCTCGCCGCGGGGCTCGGCTTCTGCGCCCGGTTCACCGCGGCGCCCGGCACCGCCGTGCTGTGCTGGCTGTTCCTCAACGGCTTCGCGATTCCGCCCGCGGGCACCCTCAGCTGGATCGGCCACCGGGACACGGTGTGGCTGACCTGCCTGCTGACCGCCACCCTCGTCGGCACACTGTGGGCCCGCGTGACGCACGCCCGGGCGGCGTACCGCACGATCACCCCGGCTCCGGCCCCGCGAACGACGCTGGGCGACGACCCGCTGACCCGCTGAATCCGCGTCGCGCCCCGACTTCACCGTCCGACCGGTCGGCCCGGCCCCGCTGGTTCGAGGAAGCGGGGCCGGGCCGGAGGGGAAGAGGCCGGCTGCGGAGTGTGCACTCCCCCGTACGCTCATCACGCGACAGGTGCCGCAGCCGGTCCCACCGTACGCAACGAGCCGCGATCCGCCATGTTCTGCCATTCGGCACCGGGTTGACGAATTGCACCGGACTCCCCGGCCACCTTCACACGGTGGGCACGTGGTTCATCCAGGGTCCCGAGGCCGACCGGTGCGCGGGGAGTTCCGCTGCACGCCCTGCTACGCCGCCCGGAAGCGTCCCGGCTCCACTTCCTCGACCCGGCCCTGACCCAGCAGCCGGTCCAAGTGCCGCCTTGCGGTGCGCAGTTCCACGGGGCGGATGTGTGCGCCTTCGACGTGCGGCCGGTAGACCAGCCGGTGGTCGGAGATCTCGTCCGTCGTGTGCGGTTCGCCGAGGAACGCGAGCAGCTCCCCGTCGCGCCTTTCCACCACACCCGCGTACGCGTCGAGCCTGCGGCGGAATTCGGCCGCGCCTTCGATCACACCCTTCTGGTGGGCGGTGCCGTACCAGCGGACGTCGATGTCCGCGCAGCGCCGCATCGACGCCTCGAAGTCGACGAGGCTGCTGCCCACGTCCCCGTAGTACGGGCCGAACGAGGTGAGGTCGATGTCCGCGACGAACAGGAAACCGTCGGGCTCGACGAGGAATCCGCTGTGGCCCGCGGTGTGTCCGGGGAGGTGGACGACGGTCACCGTGCGCCCTCCCAGGTCGAAGACGGTGCCGTCCTTGAACGCCTGCGCGTCCGGGCGGCCCGTCACATGGAACTCGTCCCGCATCTGCGCGTCGACGGCCTCGACCGTGTCCGGCGGCAGCCCGAGCGCGTCGACCAGCGCGGCGCGCGAACGCAGCGCTTCGAGGTCACCGTGGTGCACATGGACGGGCACGTCGTAGCGCCCGAGTCCCGCGATGTGGTCCTCGTGGGCGTGGCTCACGAGGACGAGGTCCGCGGGCGGCGCGTCATCGACGAGCGACAGCGAGGGGTCGACGACCAGCGAGGCGTCCGTGCCGCGCACGAGCAGCGAATTGCCGTACGGGTAGGCGCCGTTGCGGGCGCCGACGAGCACGCTGACCGATCCGTACTCCTGCGGGGTGTATCCGGTGGGGCGGGGTTCCATGGGCCCGTTTCTATCGAACAGCGGCTCGTACCGCCATAAGGCACCCCTCAGCGGTCGATGCCGGTGAGCCGGGCGAGCGCGGCGAAACCGTCGTCCGTGCCGGGCCAGTGGGCGCGGACCGCGTCGATGCCCGCCCGGCGGACGACTCCGCGCAGCACGAAGGCGACCACGATCGCGTCGTCGGCGTAGCCGATCACCGGCAGGAAGTCGGGGATCAGGTCGATGGGGCCGGCCAGGTAGACCATGAGCAGGGCGAGCCGGACCCGTGCCCCGCGCGGGAGTTCACGGTCGGTGGCAAGGCGCTTGAGCAGCCGCAGCAGGTCAGGCAGGAGCCGCATCGCCTCGCCGAGCAGGGCGTCCTTGGGGCGTACGAGGAGCAGGGCGATCAGCAGCGCGAGCCAGGCGACCAGCAGGCCGGCGGCGATGCCGAGGAGGATCTCCCACCACATGTCGGAGGGGCTCGCTCTCAGTGTCGGTCGACGGCGCGCAGGTGTGTCGTGGCGCGGGGCGCATGGGGGGCGTGGGCGGCTGCTGTCTCCGCGGCGAGCGCCGCGTCCTCGAAAGCGGCGAGGGCGGTGCGGCAGCGCTCCACCGCGTCGCGGGCCGCCTGCCCTCCGGGGGCGTCGAAGTAGTCGCGGGCCGTGATCTTCGCGAGCCATTTGTCGAAGCGCTCGAGATCAGCCTCGGACTCCTCGACCTCGGCGTAGGTGGCGCGTCCGCGCGCGGTCTCCCGCTCCAGTTCGGCGAGGAGCTGCGGGGTGCGCTCGACGACCTCGGCGTACTCCTCGTCGCGTGCGGCGTTGAACTCGGCCAGCAGGTCGGCGCGTTCGGACCGCTCCTCGACGGTGACGGTGAGGGAACGGGCCGTGCCGCCGTCCTTGCGGACCGAGGCCAGCAGGCGCTGGACCTGGCGGCGCACGGCGGGCCGGTCGGGCAGGAGACACACCGAGTTCTGCAGGTAGAGCGCGCCCAGGGAGCGCAGCTTGCGCCAGACCCGGACGCGGGTCGCCTCGGGGGCGCCCGCGGTGCTCGTGGTGATCAGCAGAAAGCGATCCAGGACCTCAGGCGTCTCCGAGCCCTCCGGGGCTGCCTCCGTTTCTTCTGTCATGTAACGACCGTAACATTCACCAGTTCGTTCCAGTGCGCCGCTCAACCGCGCAGGAAGTACAGCACCGTCGTGATCACGGCCGTCGACAGCAGGACGCCGCGCAGCAGCCGGGCGGAGAGGCGGCGGGCCAGATGGGCGCCGAGGTAGCCGCCCGCCACGGCGCCGATCAGCATCGCCACGAGGAGAAGCGGGGCGCTCAGCGCGGCCGAGGCGAGGAGGAAGAGCACGGTCGCGCTGAGGTAGATGGCGGCGAGCTGGGTGACCCGCATGGGATTGCCGGCCGCGGCGTCGAGGCCGAAGCCGATGCCCCACAGGGCCAGCATCAGGATGCCTACGGCTCCGCCGAAGTATCCGCCGTAGACACCGAGGAAGAACTGGCCGATCAGGACGGCGCGCGCACTCATGCGGACCGGGCGGCCCAGCGCACGGGACAGCGCGCTCGACAAGTGGCGCCCGAAGGCGAGGACCACCGTCGCGAACGCGAGCAGCCACGGCACGGCGGCATCGAAGGAGGACGCGGGGAGCACCAGGAGCAGGCCCGCGCCGACGGCGCCGCCGGCCACACTGACCGCCGTCAGCGCTCTCGTGGACGCGGCCCCGACGGGGGTGAGTTCGCGCCGGTAGACCCACGCGCTGGCGACGGCGCCGGGCACGAGGGCGACGCGCGACACCGCGTTCGCGACCACCGGTGGCAGGCCGACGGCGACGAGCGCGGGCAGCGCGACGAACGTTCCGCCGCCACCGATGGCGTTCAGGGCTCCGGCGGCGACGCCGGCCAGCAGGACAAGGAAGGGCTCCATCACCCGCAGAGCATCACCCGGCGACGATCGACACCACAATGCGCCATCGACGAGCCCAGCCTAAGGCTGTGGCTAAGGCTGGGCCCGAGGCTCTGCCCTAGGCTGGGCGCGTGCGCTACGACCTGGACGACCTGCGGCTCTTCCTCCACATCGTCACCGAGGGCTCGATCACGGCGGGCGCCCGGCGCATGCACCTGAGCCTGCCCTCGGCCAGCGCCCGGGTGCGCTCGCTGGAACACCACGCCGGAGTGGCGCTGTTGATCCGCGGCCGCCGGGGTGTGCGCCCCACTCCCGCGGGGGCGACGCTGGCCCGCCACGCACGCGACGTCCTCGACCGCACCGCGCGGCTCGACAGCGCCGTCGCGAGCTACACCCGGTCCCCGCACTCCCGGCTGACCCTGCTGTGCGGCGGCTCCGCGATGCACCGGCTCGTGCCGCAGGCCCTGGTCCCGTTCCTGCGCGCCCACCCCGACACCGACGTCACCGTGTCCGAGAGCCGCACACCGCGGACCGTGCGCAGGCTCGCCGACGGCGAGGCGGATCTGGGGGTCGTCATCGACGACGAGGCGGACCCGCGGGTCGTCACCGACGGCGGGGCCGGCGACAGCGGTCTGCGCACCGAACCCCTGGGCGACGACTCCCTCGTGGTCATCGGTCAGGCCGGAGGCGTTCTCGACGGGCGGACCTCGCTGACGTACAGCGAGGTCGCCGAGCACCCGCTCGTGGGCCTCGACGCCGGCTCCTCGCTGCGCCGCTGGATCGAGAAGCGGCTCGGGCCGCACGCGCCGGTGGTGCGCCACCGCACCACCGTCGCCGACCTGAACGTCCTGGTCTCCCTCGCCGCCGCGGGCGCCGGGCTCGCCGTCGTGCCGCGCCGCGCGATCGACCCCCGCCATCCGCTGGACGTGTGCGAGTTGCAGGACCCGTGGGCCCGACGGCGCCACCTACTGGCCTGGGGCGCCAAGGACGGCGCCCCGTCGCCGGCGGCCGAGGCGCTCGCCGGGCACCTGCGCCGAGCGGCCCAGGAGTCATGATCCGGCGCACATCGTTCATAGTGGGCTCTCGGAAACGGACGGCCGCCCGGGAGGCAGCGCAGTGAGCGAGCAGTACGTGGTGGGCCTGCGAGAGGTCGACGAGACGGACGTCGCCCTCGTCGGCGGCAAGGGCGCACACCTGGGCGGCCTCGCACGGATCGAGGGTGTCCGGGTTCCGGCCGGTTTCTGCGTGACGACGGCCGCCTTCCGGCGGGCCATGGGGCAGGCGCCGTCGCTCGCCGAGCGGCTCGACCGGCTGGCGGGCACGGATCCGGACGACCGGGAGTCGATCCGTACGCTCAGTGCGGTGATCCGCGGGACCGTCGAGGGCATCGGCGTCCCGGACGACTTCGCGGCGGAGATCGGGCGCGCGCTCGCGGACCTGGGCGAGCGGACCGCCTGCGCCGTCCGCTCCAGCGCCACCGCGGAGGACCTGCCGACCGCGTCCTTCGCCGGCCAGCAGGACACGTACCTGAACGTCATCGGGCCCGAGGAGATCCTCCGGCACATCGGCAGGTGCTGGGCCTCGCTGTTCTCCGTGCGGGCCGTGACGTACCGTCAGCGGGCCGGCATCGACCACCGGACGGTCGACATGGCCGTGGTCGTCCAGCGGATGGTGCGCCCCGAGTCCTCGGGCATCCTGTTCACGGCGGACCCGGTCACGGGCAACCGCAAGGTCGCCACCGTGGACGCCGGCTTCGGCCTCGGCGAGGCCCTGGTCTCCGGTCTGGTGAACCCCGACGTGTTCCGGGTGCGCGACGGCGCGGTCGTCGAGCGGACCATCGCCGCCAAGCAGCGTGCCGTGTACGCGCTCCCGGGCGGCGGCACGCGGGAAGTGACGGTCGACGCGCGGCGGCAGGAGCAGCCGTCCCTGACCGACACCCAGGTCGTACGCCTGGTGGAACTCGGGCGTCGCGTCGAGGCACACTTCGGCCGGCCGCAGGACATCGAATGGTGTCTCACGGGTGACGGCACCAGTGGCGGCACCCGTGAGGGCACCTCTGCCGGTGACGGCACCGAGTTCCAGATCGTGCAGAGCCGCCCCATCACGACCCTCTTCCCCGTCCCGGACCGCGACGACTTGGAGAACCACGTCTACCTTTCCGTCGGCCATCAGCAGATGATGACCGACGCGATGCGGCCACTGGGCATCTCCGTGTGGCAGCTGACCGCGATGGCGCCGATGCACGAGGCCGGCGGGCGGCTGTTCGTCGACGCCACCCGGCGCCTTGCCGCACCCACGAGCCGCGCGGCCCTCCTCGACCTCGTGGGAAGGGGCGACCCGCTGTTCAGGGACGCACTCGAAACCGTCCTCGACCGCGGCGACTTCGTGCCGACGCTGCCCGACCCGGCGCCCGCCGTGCCACCGGCAGGCGGCGGTCCGCCCGCGCCGATCGCGACGGACCCGGCCGTCGTCGCCGGGCTGATCGAGCGCAGCCAGGAGTCCGTCGCCGCCCTGGAGCGCGACATCCGGACGAAGACCGGACCTGCCCTGTTCGACTTCCTGCTCGACGCCTTCGAGGAGCACAAGCGTGCGCTCGGCGACCGGCTGAGCATGCAGGCGGTCATGGCGGGCATGGAGGCCACGTGGTGGCTCAACGACAAGCTGTACGAGTGGCTGGGCGAGAAGAACGCCGCTGACACCCTCACGCTCTCCGCCCCTGGCAACGTCACCTCGGAGATGGGTCTCGCGCTGCTCGACGTCGCGGACGTGATCCGCCCGCACCCGGAAGTGGTGGCCTTCCTCCAGGACGCCGGGCGCCTCGCCGACGACACCTTCCTGGACGAGCTGGCCGAGCGCGCGGGCGGCGCCGAGGCACGTGACGCCATCGAGGCGTACCTCGACCGGTACGGCATGCGCTGCGTCGGCGAGATCGACATCACCCGTCCGCGCTGGAGCGAGCGCCCCACGACGCTCGTGCCGGTGATCCTCGACAACGTACGGAACTTCGAACCGGGCGCGGCGGCACGGCGGTTCGAGGGCGGGCTGGAGAAGGCGCGCCAGAAGGAGGCGGACGTGCTGTCACGTCTGCGTGCCCTGCCCGTGGACGGGGAGGCGAAGGCCGCCGAGACCCGGCGGATGATCGAGCGCGTGCGCACGTTCATCGGGTACCGCGAATACCCCAAGTACGCCATCATCCAACGCTACTTCGTCTACAAGCGGGCGCTGTCGGAGGAGGCGGCGCGTCTGGTGCGGGCGGGTGTCCTCGCCGACCCGGAGGACATCCACTACCTCACGTTCCCGGAACTCCACGACGTCGTCCGTACGAACCGGGCGGACGGCCGGCTCATCCAGCGGCGCAAGGACGACTTCCGCACGTACCAGTCGCTCACCCCGCCGCGCGTGCTCACCTCGGACGGCGAGGCCGTCAGCGGAACGTACCGGCGCGCGGACGTGCCGGACGGCGCGCTGCTCGGGCTGCCGGTCTCCGCCGGTACCGTCGAGGGACGGGCGCGCGTCGTCCTCGACATGGCGCAGGCCGATCTGGAGGCGGGTGACATCCTGGTCACGGCCTACACGGACCCCAGTTGGTCGCCGTTGTTCGTCGCGGTCGCGGGCCTGGTCACGGAGGTGGGCGGGCTGATGACGCATGGCGCGGTGGTCGCCCGGGAGTACGGCCTGCCGGCGGTCGTGGGCGTGGCCGGGGCCACCCGCCTCATCCGGGACGGTCAGCGGATCCGGGTGCACGGCACGGACGGATACGTCGAACTCCTGGACTGACCGGGCGCACGGCCCATAGCGGCCCCGCCGCACGGCCGCCTCTCCACCCATCGACCGAGAAAGACACGAAGGCACACGTGACCGACCCGTCCGAGCCCGCCGCCACCCAGCGCGCGTTCGTCGCGCTCGCCCCGCCCGACGCCGCGAAGGAGGAACTGGCGCACGCGCTGCGCCCGGTCTACGCCGCCCACCCCCGGCTGCGGGAGAACCGCGTCGAGGACTGGCACATCACACTGGCGTTCCTCGGCGAGCAGTCGGTGGAGACCGTCGAGCGGCTGCGGCAGCCGCTCTCCGGCCTCGCGGCCGACCACCCCTCCCCCGAGCTGGCGCTGCGCGGCGGCGGGCACTTCGACGAACGGGTGCTGTGGAGCGGCGTGGTGGGCGACCTCGACGGCCTGCACCTGCTGTCCGAAGCGGTCCGAAAGCAGGTCAGGGCCTGCGGGGTCGACTTCCCCGAGCGTCCGCTGCGCCCGCACCTGACGCTGGCCCGCGCCCGCCGCCACGACACGACGTCCGTCCCCGAGGCGGCCGCCGCGCTCGACGCCTTCACCGGCCGCCACTGGCGCTCGCTCCGCCTCCACCTGGTCGGCAGCACGCCCGGCAACACACCCCCGCCGAGGCGCTACCGGGACATCGCGGCGTGGGAGCTGACGGGCGACGGGCTCGCGGAACCACCGAAGGGCTGAGGACCGAGGACTGTCAGGGGTGCACCAGCACGTGGCTCAGGCCCACCCGCCCCGTGCCCTTCAGCTTGATACGGACGTAGCGGGCCTCACTGTTGGTGTCGAGGAGAGTGGGGCGCAAGGCCTTGCCGGTGATGTGTGCGGTCGTCGCGTCGGAGAAGTCGGCGGCCCTGGCGAGCTGTATGTCGAAGTCGCCCGTGGTCGTCGACGCGTCGTTCCAGACCTCGACCTGGCCGATGTGCCGGACGGCGGCGAGGTCGAGCTGCCACCAGGCGCCGGGTTCGGACAGGGTGCGGGTGTCGGTGGAGGTGTCGCCGTCGGTCGCGCGTGCCGCGGTGGCGGTGCCGTCGGTGGAGGACTGGGTGGCGGTGCCGGTGCGGGCGAGGTCCCGGCGGAGCTGTTCGACGCTGCCGTGGGGGTCAGCGCCGGCCGATCCGGCCACCTTCAGTGCCTCGGCGGGCAGCCGGTCGAGCTTGGTGTGGTTGCCGGTCATGGTGGAGCCGGTGCCGCCGAGCGCGGGCGCGTCGGTGTCCGTCCAGTTGCCGGTGGCGTGGTTGTCGATGCCGTAGTCCGCCCAGTTGGACACCCACTTGTAGCCGATCCGGGTCAGGACGTTGCGGGTGACGGTGATGTGGCTGGACTGTTCGTCGAGGTAGACGCCGTTGCCGTCGCGCTCCGTGTTGCCGTACGCGCTGCGGTTGAGGTAGTTCCCGGAGATCACGGTGCCGGGCTGGGCGCCCTGGGTGTAGATGGCGCCGCCGTCGTGCTGGTCGTACTCGACCCGCATGGCGTTGCTGATCCGGTTGTTCGTGATGCGGTTGTCGCGCAGGACGGACTTCTGGACCTCGGGCTGGTTCCAGCCCCAGCCGACGGAGATGCCGGAGTACGGCAGGTCTTCGAGGGTGTTGTGGTCGATGACGGTGTCCGCCTCGTAGCCTGCCCAGATGCCGACGGCGTCCGAGTACTCGACGCCGGTGTGCCGGACGGTGTTGTACGACACCGTGTTGCGCGCGCCGGTCAGTTCGGCGGTCGGCCGGGGTTCCGTGTCACCGATGTAGGCGGCTCCAGAGGACAGGTCGGTGAAGCGGGAGCGGGTGAGGGTGGAGTCCTGGGTGCCCCGCTCGAAGATCACCCCCGCGCCGCCGAGCCGGGTGAACGAGGCGTCGTCGACGACCACGTCCCGGCCGCCGCGGACGGTGAGCGCGGCGGCGGGCTTGGTGTAGTGGCGGCCGGCGTGGTCCACGGGCCCGGTGGCTCCGGTGAGGGTCAGTCCGGCCTGGGTGCCCGCGTAGCCCTCGTCGGTGTCGGGCTGGCGGTAGGCGGCGTACGCGAAGCCGATGCCGGTGAGGCGGACGTCGTGGGCGCCGTCGAGTGTCACGAGGTTCTCCGTGGCGGGGGTGACCGCCAGGAAGCGGCGCGGGTTCTCGCCCTCGCGCGGCAGGTACGTGACGGTCCGCGCGGTCGAGTCCCACACGAACTCCCCCGGCTTGTCGAGGAGTTCGCGGGCATTCTCGAAGAACGACACCTTCGCGTAGCGGCTGGAGTCGACGGTGGTGGTGTCCCAGGCGGGTCCGGTGCGGTCGGTGCCTGAGGAGGCGTTGGTCCAGCAGGGCTGGGCGAACGTCATGAGGTCGCCGCTGACGGAGGCGATCCGGCAGTGGTAGTTGCGCCAGCGCACCCGGATGACGGCCTCGGCGTCGGTGGGCCGCTCCCACTTGTTGATGCCGGTGCGTTCAGCGCCGGTCATGCCCGCCTTGGTGGCGTCGCACACGGAGGCGGCGCAGGAGTCGCCACGCGCCCGGACGGCCCGTACGCCGTCGACGAAGAGCTGGCGCGGGGTGACACCTTCCGGGACCTTCGCCGTCCAGGTGCCGTCGTCGTTGGCGGACCAGCCGGTGATCGCCCGGCCTCCGGAGAGGACGGGGCGTGCGCCGGGCGCGGCGGTCCAGGTGACACCGGAGTCCTTGGAGCCGAGGTCGAGCGGGCGGCTCAACTCGTAGGTGCCGTCGGCGAGTTCCACGCGAACGTCGTTGCCGGTGACGGCGCGCGCCGCGTCGCGGGCACCGTCGAGCGAGCAGGGTTCGGCGAGGCTGCACGCGGAACCGGAGCCGTGCGGCGCCGCGTGCAGCACCTTGATGTCGGCGGCTCCCGCCCGGGCTGCGGGCAGGAGGGCGAGCGAGAGGGCGACGGCGGACATGAACGCCGTCGCCGCGGTGCGGGCCGTGCGGACACCGGATCTCATACGGGGCCTTCCTCTCGGGCGGCTGGAACACGGACGGGCTCGGCGGCGGGGCGTGTCATGTTCGGCCGCCCGGAAGCGGTGGGTTCTTCGCCCCGAACAACCAGTCCCTCAAGAACGTGTCGACTCCCCGGTCCCCCGTCACGTTCACGGCGTGCCGGATGAAGTCCTCGCTGGTGACGGTCCGGTCCTTGAAGCGCCGGGGCCACAACCCCATCACCCGGTCGAACTTCTTCTGGCCCACGTGGAGCCGGAGCGCGTACAGGACGAGCGCGCCGGCGTCGTAGATATTGGTGCCGCCGAGCGCCTTGGGCAGCCCGGGCGGGCCGTCGCTCGCGCGGATGGCGTCCAGCTTGTCGTACGTGGCCTGCATCTTGTCGGCCATCCGCGACCAGCCGCGCTCCTCGCTGTAGAGGGCCGCGTAGTACACCGCGGGCCCCTCGTTGAGCCAGGCCTGCTGCCAGTCGTGCGGGGTGACGCTGTCGCCGAACCATTGGTGGGTCAGCTCGTGGATCATGGTGTTCTCGTACGTGGGCCGGCCGGCCGCGTCCTTGAACCAGTTGGTGCCCATCAGGGTGAGCGTCGTGTTCTCGAGGGCGTCGGTGTACCCGTCGTAGATGTGCAGGCCGTAGACGGAGTACGGGTACGGGCCGAACTTGGCCTCCAGCCAGGTGAGATGGTCCGGCGTGCGGGCCACGATGGGGGCGAAGAAGTCCTCGCGGCCCCGCGGGACGAGGTGCCGCAACGGCAGCCCGGTGTGCGAACTGCCGTACAGGTACGTGCCCTTGACGACGGCGATGCCGAGGAGTTCGGTGGGCATCCGCTCGCGGAGCGCGAAGTGCCACACGGCGGAGCCGTCGGCGCGGCGGTCCTTGCCCGTCAGCTCGCCGTTGGCCGCGGCGACGTAGCCCTCGGGCGCGGTGATGTGGAAGGCCCAGGTGGCCTTGTCGGACGGGGTGTCGTTGCACGGCAGGAAGGTGTCCGCGCGCGAGGACTGCACGGCCGAGACGAATCCGCCGTCCGTCCCGAAGCGCCAGCCGGTGAGTCCGGCGCGTGGTGCCTTGCCGTTGCCGTGGTAGCGGACGGTGGTCGTGAAGGGGGTGCCCTTGTGGAGCGGGGCGGCCGGGGTGACGGTCAGTTCCTGGCCGGACTTGCCGAGGGAGAGGGCGGTGCGCGCCTGCCGCCCTTCGACCGTGACGGAGTCGATGGTGTGTCCGTCGGTGTCGAGGTTGAAGGCCGACAGGTCGTGGGTGGCTCGGGCGTGCAGAGTCACCGAGGCCGTGAAGTCGTAGGTGCCGGGGGTGAAGTCGAAGGCCAGGTCGTAGTGGTCGACCTGGTAGCCGCCGTTTCCGAGCGTCGGGAACAGCGGGTCGCCGACGCCGTCGGAGCCGGGCCGGGGGTCGAAGCCCGCGGCGTGTGCCGGGGCTCCGAACAGCGGGACGGCGACCGCCGCGCCGGTCGCGGCGGTGAGGAACGTGCGTCTGCTGGTGCTCACTTGGCCCCCTTCTTGGCACCCTGGTCGGCGGCCTGCTTGAACTCGGCGCGACAGGTGTCTCCGCCCGCGTTGCGCCACTTCTTCACCAGGGCGTCGTACGACGAGAGCGGCTTGCGGCCGGTGACGAGGTCCTTCACGCCGTCGAGGTGGATCGTGTAGAGGCTGCCGAGGCCCTTGGAGTCCCAGGTGGGCGAGGTGTAGCCCAGCGTGGGGTCCTCGGTGAGCAGGGGGATGATCTTGGTGTACGCGTCGTGGGCGTAGCGCGCCGCCTCGGGGTGTGTCGCGCTGAAGAACGCGGGGGCGGCCGAGGCCAGCTTGGTCCAGGGCACGGTGACGTCCTGCGTGCCCTGCTTGGTGAGGACGGGCGTGCCACGCTTGTCGCGCTTGTAATCGGTGCCCTCGACGCCGTAGTTCATGAGGGTGTACTCCAGCGAACCGAAGGGCGATGCGGCGAAGTCGGCGAGGCGCAGGATCTCCTCGACCCGGCTCCGGCCCGCCTTGGTGATGTGGCAGTTCTCCAGGGAGGTGTTGTCGCTCCAGGCGACCGCGTCCTTGCCGACCGGCACCATCGGACGCACGTCGAAGGACCTGTCGATGGCGCTCATCGCGTCGACGTACCCGGTGCCGGTGGTGAGGTAGGCGGGCATGCCGTCGTACACGTACGCGGCCTTGCCGTTCTTGAACAGGTCGGTGTACTGGGCCTTCTGGGCTCCCGACATCTGTACGGTGCCGGGGTAGAAGCAGCCCGCCTTGTACAGCTTGGCGGCGGTCTCGACGGCGTGCCGGTAGGCCTCGTCCTCCAACTGGTACGTCCACTTGCCCGACTTGGTGTCGTGCGACCAGAAGTGCTGGGCGCCTGCCGACATGGCGATCAGGTTCATGCTGCCGCCGGTGAAGAAGTACTGCTTCTTCCTCGTGTCGGTCAGCTCCTTGGCCAGTTCGACGAGCCGCTCCAGGCTGTCGATCTGGTCGAGGCTGTCCACGCCCGCCTTCTTGAACAGGTCGGCGCGGTAGAAGCCGGCGCCGCCGCTGCCGGACCGGGCGATGGGGATGCCGTAGAGCTTGCCGCCGAAGATGGCCTCCTTCCAGGCGTACTCGGGGATGGCCGCCAGGTTGGGGTACTTCTTGACCTTGTCCCCGGCGAGGTACGGGGTGAGGTCCGCGCAGGTGGAGGCGAGGAAGGCCGCCTTGTTGTCGACGCCGCCGGTCTCCGGGTACATGAAGATGTCGGGGAGCTGGTCGCCGGCGACCATCGTGGAGAACTTCGCCGGATAGTCGTCGGCCGGCACGGCCGTGAAGTCGACCTTGGCGCCAAGGAGTTTCTCGATCTCCCGCCACGCGGCGTTCTTGCCGCGCTCCGGGGGCAGCGGCGCGAAGGTCTCGGTGACCGCGGTGATCTTCTTGGCGCCCTTGAGCGGGGTGCCCTTGGTGGCTCGCACCATCTCGGTGGGGTACTTCAGGAACGCGGCGGGGACACCCGCGGCGGTGCCGGGCAGGTCGGCCTGGATGCCGATGTTGCGGATGGCCGTGGCCGGGAGCAGCTTGCCGCTCTTGGCCTCAGCCTTGGCGGCCGTACCGCCGTCGCCGCATGCGGCGAGCAGGGGCGCGGCGGCGACGCCGAGACCGGCGCCCGCACCCCAGCGGAGCAGGGTGCGGCGGTTCATGGTCGTGGTGCCGGGCATGCGAAGTCTCCTCAACGTGAAGGGGCACACGGGAAGTCGGGGGGTGGCGGCCGGTGTGCGGAGGCCCTGGGGGCTTCTCAGCCCTTGACGGCGCCGGTGAGGACGCCCTTGGTGAAGTAGCGCTGGAGGAACGGGTAGACGAGCAGGATCGGCACGACCGCGATCACCAGCACGGCCATCTGCACGGCCTGCTGCGGGGCTATCGCCTCTCCTGCCGCGGCCGTGTCGAGGTTCTGCCCCTGGAGGATGAAGGTGCGCAGCACCATGGGCAGCGGCCACTTGTCGTTGTCGCCGAGGTAGAGCAGGGCGTTGAAGTACGCGTTCCAGTAGGCGACCGCGTAGAAGAGGCCGACGACGGCGACGACCGCCTTCGACAGCGGCAGCACGACCTGTATCAGCGTGCGGAAGTCGCCCGCGCCGTCGACCTTCGCGGCGTCGTACAGCTCCTCCGGCAGGTTCATGAAGAACGCCCGCATCACGACGAGGTTGAAGGCGCTGACCATGGTCGGCAGGACCAGGGCGGCGAACGTGTTGTAGAGGCCGAGCTCCTTGACCAGCAGGAAGTTGGGGATGACGCCCGCGTTGAACAGCATCGTGAACAGGGCCGTCATCAGCAGGAAGCGGCCGCCGACGATGCCGCGCCGCGACAGTCCGTACGCCATGCCGATGGTGGCGAGCAGGCTGCAGACCGTGCCCGCGACGGTGACCGCGATGCTCACGAACAGGGCGCGCGTGACCCGGCCACCGGTGAAGGCTGTGCGGTAGGCGTCGAGGTTGGGGTGGTCGGGCCACAGGACCAGGCCGTTGGCGTGGATGATGTCGGTCTGCGAGGCGAAGCTCGTCCCGATCACGCCGAGCAGCGGGTACGCGACCATGCCCACGACGGCCACCAGGGCGAGCCCCTTGAGGAAGAGGCCGGCCCGGGTGGGCCGCTCCATCCACGGCGGGCGGGCGCCCGACGGACGCAGTTCGCGGTTCCCGGTGCCCTGTGTGGCGGGGGCGGGCTTGCCGCCTGTCCGCACGGCGGTCGTCTCAGCGGTCAGCACCTCTGTACACCCCTTCGTGTCCGAGCCGGTGGGCGAACTTGTTGGCGCCGATCACCAGGGCCGTGCCGATGACCGCCTTCACGAGGCCGACGGCGGCCGCGGTACCCCACTGGTTGTCCTTGATGCCGTGGAAATAGACGTACGTATCGAGCACCTCGCCGGCGCCGGGGCCGACGGCGTCGCGCTGGAGCAGGATCTGCTCGAAACCGACGGTGAGGATGTTGCCGAGGTTGAGGATCAGCAGCAGGACGAGGACCGGAGCCAGGCCGGGCAGTGTCACGTGCCAGAACCGGCGCCAGCGCGCGGCGCCGTCCATGGCGGCCGCCTCGTACAGGCCGCGGTCGATGTTCAGCAGCGCGGCGAGGATGATGATGGTGCCCCAGCCCGCGTCCTTCCACATGACCTGGAGCGCGAGCAGCCAGGGGAACGCGTTCGGGTCGGTCATCATGTCGTAGTGCGGCAGGCCCACCGCTTCGAGCAGGTCGGGGACCACGCCCGCGCCGCCGAGGATCTGCTGGAAGATCGAGACGATGATGACCCAGCCGATGAAGTGCGGCAGGTAGACCACGCTCTGCACGAAGCGCCGCAGCTTGTCGCTGACGATGCTGCTGAGCAGCAGCGCGAGCCCGATCGGCACGGGGAAGAACAGGACCAGTTGGACGAGGGCGATCTCCAGCGTGTTCACGGTCGCCGACCAGAAGTCGGGGTCGGCGAAGGCGCTCGCGAAGTTGGCGAAGCCGGTCCAGGCGCTGTGCATATAGCCCAAGTAGGGCTGGTAGTCCTGGAAGGCCACCATGTAGCCGAGCAGCGGCACGTAGTGGAACACCACGAAGTACAGGAAGCCGGGCAGGCAGAGCATCAGCATCACCTTGTCGCGCTTGACGCGCTGCCACAGGGTTCTGCGGATGGTGCGGGGCACGGCTGGTGGCGCGGAAGCAGTCATGGAGCGGTCCTGTTCGGCCGGGTGACGCAAGAACTGCGTTACTGCGGCGGCAAGTTAGTAAGCGTTTAACCCTGTCGTCAATAGATCCGAGCGAGCAGTGGTCTGATGCGGGCCCTCAACACCGAGCCACGGTTCGGTATTTGCCTGCCCTGACCTGCCAACTCCCATATTTGATCCAGCCTTTGGGTTGACGATCGGCCGGAGGTCTCCTTAGCGTTCGGTCACCTGATAGAACACGTTTACTGTCCGGAGGCAGGGTGCGTACCACTGACCAGGTGTCGACCGGGGCCGAGCCCTCGGTCACCGGCACCACACCGCCCCCGCGGCGGCCCCGTACGGTTCTGGCGATGCACTCCTCGGTCGTCGACGACGTCTTCCCGCCCGCCGTGCGCGTCCGGCTCGAGGACGCCGCCGACATCCGGCCGCCGCACGTCCTTCGCGAGTTCAGCAGCCCGCAGGCGCGCGCCGCGCTCGCCGAGTGCGAGGTGCTGCTCACCGGCTGGGGCTGCCCGCCCATCGACATCGCCGTGCTCGACGGGGCGCCCCGGCTGCGCGCGGTGATCCACGCGGCCGGCACCGTCAAGCCCTTCCTGGGACGGGAGGCCTACGAACGCGGCATCGCGGTGTCATCGGCGGCCGCCGCCAACGCCGTGCCGGTCGCCGAGTTCACCCTCGCGGCGATCATCATGGGCGCCAAGCGGGCCTTCCCCCTCGCCCATCTCTTCCGCACACGGCGCACCCACCGCACCGACGCCGATCTGGACCGGCAGCACTGGCTCGGCACCCGCGGCCTCACCGTCGGCGTCGTCGGCGCCTCGCACGTCGGCCGCCGGGTGGTGCGGCTGCTGCGCTCGCTCGATGTCGAGGTCCTCCTGTACGACCCGTACATCGCGGACACCGAGGCGGCCCTGCTCGGTGTCACCCGCACCGACCTGGACACCCTGCTCACCGCGAGCGACGTCGTCACCCTGCACGCGCCCGACACCGAGGAGACCCGGCAGCTGCTCGACGCCCGCCGCCTGGACCTGCTGCGGCCGGGCACCCTGCTGGTCAACACGGCGCGCGGGCCCCTCGTGGACACCGAGGCCCTGGTGGAACATCTGGTCAGCGGGCGGATCGACGCCGTGCTCGACGTGACGGACCCGGAACCGCTGCCCGCCGACCACCCGCTGTGGGACCTGCCCAACGTCCTCATCACACCGCACATGGCGGGCGCCCAGGGCAACGAGGTGGGCCGGCTCGGCGCGCTCGCCGTCGACGAGCTCACCCGGTACGCGCACGGCGCCCCGCTCGACCACCCGGTCCGCCTCGACGACTTGGAGCACATCGCGTGACCAGGACCACCCCGCACGGCATAAGCTCTGGGGCGGGCGGAGCAGGAACGGCACGGCAGGATCAGCAGGGGGTGGGCCGGATGGCCCGGCAACGATCGACGGCGGCCGGCGGCCCCGGCCACCGGGAGCAGCGCCGCGCGACGGTGGTCGACGTCGCCAGGCACGCCGGTGTCTCCACGGCCACCGTGTCCCGCGTGATGAACCGCAACTATCCGGTCGCCGCAGCCACCCGCGAGCGCGTCGAAGCCGCGGCGCGCGAACTCGGTTACGTGGCGAACGCCCATGCCCGCGCCCTCGCCGGGAGTTCCGGGCGCACGGTCGGCATCATCGTGAGCGAGCTGATCGACCCGTTCTACGCGTACATCGCGCGCGGCGTCGAACGCGAGGCGACCGCGGGCGACCGGCTGTGCCTGGTGTGCTGCACGCAGGGCGACCCGCAGCGCGAGCTGGCCTTCATCGAGCTGATGCACGAGCGGCGGGCGGACGCGGTGGTGCTGGTCGGCGGGAGCGTCGACGACCCCGCCTACCGCGACGAACTCTCGCGCCGGGCACACGAGTTGGCGGCGGACGGCGCCAAGCTCGTACTGTGCGGGCGCCCCTCGCTCGGCGCGGGCGTACCCACGGTCGACGTGGAGTACGACAACGAGGGCGGCGCCTTCGCCATCACGGACCATCTGATCACCCGGGGGCACCGGCGGATCCTCTACCTGGGCGGCCCGCCCGCCCTGTCGACGGCGCGCGACCGGCTCGCCGGGCACCGGCGCGCGCTCGAACTGCGCGGCATCGACCGCGTGCCCGACCTTGAGCAGCCGGGCGCCTTCGGCCGGTCCTTCGGCTACCGGCGGATGACGGAACTGCTGAAGGACGGGCCCGAGTTCACGGCCGTGTTCGCCGCCAACGACATCGTCGCCGCCGGGGCCGCGCAGGCGCTGGAGGAGGCCGGCCTGCGGGTGCCGCAGGATGTGTCGCTGGTCGGCTACGACGACATCCCGGTGGCCCAGGAACTGCGGCCGCGCCTGACGACGGTCCGCATCCCGCTGGAGGAGATGGGCCGCCAGGCGGTGCGGGTCGCCCTCAACGGCGGGGACGAGGACGACTGGCGCGCCCCCACGACCGGCGCGCTGCGTTTGGGCACGCACATCGTGGTCCGCGACTCCGTGGCACCACCGGCGGCGGCGCCACGCGGCCGCGGCGGACGCAAGCAGGACTGAGGCACTCCGCCACGCATCCGACTGCTCGATTCTGCTCATTGCAGGTCCACTTGGCGTAGTAACGAGCAGAAAATCTCGCCAGCACCTTGCCTCGGTGCAGCAAACGCTTACATGCTGTCGCCCAGTTCGCACGCACCACGTCCCACTCGTCCTTCCGAGGTCCTTCATCCCCTGGGGAGTCCCTGCATGCGCCCTGCCGACACGTCCCACGATCTCGCCGCCGCCTGCCGCCCCGACGAGCCGTCCGGCCCCGGGCGGCGCACGGTGCTCACCGCGCTGGCCGGTGCCGGAGCCGCCGGAGGTCTCGCGCTCACCCTCGGCGCGGGCTCCGCGCACGCGGCCACCTCCGCGACCGTGCGGCTGACGGCCCGCCCGTCCGCCGAGACCGAACGGCTGCGCCTCGGGCAGGCACTGCGCGCCTCCGAGTTCCAGCCGTCGGGCCGCTACGTCACCGCGGGCACCCCGCTGCGCCTGGACGTGCAGCCCCACGACGACGTGCTGCCCACCGTGTGGATCGGCCGCTGGGACTACTACGCCACGGTGACCGCTCCCCGGCGCTACCCGCTCAAGCCGGGCGCCAACACGGTCACCGACCAGCACGGCGGGCCCGTCTACTTCTCCCTGGAAGGTGACGGGGAGCAGGCCACCGTCGCGTTCAAGAGCGGCAGCGCACCCATGCCGGTCTTCACGCTCGGCAACACCGAAGAGGCCTACTTCCAGCGCCAGTTGGACACCATGCCCGATGTGCCGGTCGTGGAGCTGCACGGCCCGCGCTCGATCGTGACGCTGACCCGCGAGGGCGCCCTGCTTTACCGCGACGAGAGCCACGCCGAGCTGCTGCGCCTCCTGGAGCAGATCATCGACGCCGAGTCGGCGATCAGCGGCCTCGACGGGTCGCGGCCCGTGCACCGGCCCAAGGCGGGCGGCTACCACTTCACCGAGGTGTCGGTGGTGCCCTCCGGTGTCGGCGCGTACGCCACACACGGCTACAACGGCTTCCCGCGCGCCTACCTCGACCGGGCGACCACGGTGCACGGGCTGCGCACCAGGGGCTGGGGCCTGTACCACGAACTCGGCCATCTGCATCAGCAGTTCGCGTACAAGCCCGCCGCGATGACCGAGGTCACCGTGAACATCTACTCGCTGGCCGTGCAGCGGGCGCTGGGGCAGCCGTCCAACCTGCTGACCGTCGACCCGGCGACCGGGCTGAACCCCTTCCAGTCGGCCCGCGCCAAGTTCGGCACGGACGGGCTCACGTACGAGAAGTCCTTCGGCGCGTACGAGAAGCTGGTGCCGCTGCGGCAGCTGGAGCTGGCGTTCGGCGACTCGTTCTGGCCGCGGCTGCACCGCCTTGTGCGCGAGGAGAACCCGCAGTCGGACTCCTCGGACTCGGCCAAGCGCTACCGGGCGCTTGCCACCTGCGCGAGCCGGGTCGCGGAGCGCGACCTCACCGATTTCTTCCTCACCACGTGGGCGTTCCCGATCGACGCGCAGGGGCGCGCGGAGCTTGCCGCGCTCAAGCTGCCGAAGCCGTCCGTCGATCCGGCCACGCTGTCCGACTGAACCGAAGGGCGAAGACCGATCATGCAGCTGAGCAGACGTCACACCCTGGCTCTGATGGGCGCGGGCGCCGCGGCCACGACGCTTCCCCTCGGACTCGGCGCCGGGGCCGCCGCCGCGGCCGAGGACCCCTACGAGCCGCTGCTCGCACGGGCTGCCGAGCAGCTCACCGGCGGCGAGGTCGACCCGGACGACCCCGATGTCGCCGCCGCGCTCGCCGCCCTGGACAAGCAGGCGGCCGGCTGGTGGAAGGCACTCGACCGCTCCGCCGGACGGACCGCCCTGTGGTCCGATCTGGCCCCGGCCACCGACCCCGGCATGTTCGGCCAGAGCTACACCCGGCTGCGCACCCTCGCCACCGCCTGGGCCACCCCCGGCACCTCCCTGACCGAAGACACGGCCGTACGCGACGCGCTCCTCGACGCGCTGCGCTTCCTCGGCGCCACCGGCTACAACGACTCCCGCTCCGAGTCCGGCAACTGGTGGTTCTGGGAGATCGGCGCACCGCGCGCACTCCTCGACACCTGTGTCCTGCTGCGTGCGCACCTCCCCGCCGACGACCGGTCCGCGTACCTCAAGACGGTCGCCAAGTTCGTCCCCGACGCCGACCGGCGCACCAACTCCCCCACACTGGCCGAGACGGGCGCCAACCGTGCGGACAAGGCCGTCATCGTCGCCCTTCGAGGCCTGCTCGCCGGCGACGCGGACGTCGTCGCACTCGCCCGCGACGGCCTCTCCGACGTGCGCGACAACGGCAAGAACAGCCTGTTCCAGTACGTCACATCGGGCGACGGCTTCTACGCGGACGGCTCGTTCGTCCAGCACTCCTCGGTCGCCTACACCGGCACCTACGGCGGCGTCCTGCTCGGCAGCGCGGGACAGCTGATCGCGCTGCTCGCCGACTCGCGGTGGTCCGTCACCGACCCGGCGGTGAAGGTGCTGTACGAGGCGGTGGAGCGCTCCTTCGTGCCCGTGCTCCTCGACGGCGTGATGATGGACGCGCTGCGCGGCCGCGCCATCTCGCGCGAACGGGCCCGCGACCACACCGACGGGGCGGCCACCGCCTCGTACATCCTCCAACTGGCGGACGGCGCACCGCAGTCGTACGCGGACCGCTGGCGCGCGACCGTCAAGGGCTGGATCCTGCGCAACAAGGACACCCCGTACCTGCGGCTCGTCGGCGTCCCCGCCCTGGCCCGCGCGAAGACCCTCCTCGCCGATCCGGCGGTGCGTCCTACGGAGCGGCTCACCGGCCACTACGTGTTCGCCGACATGGACCGGGTGGTGCACCGGCGGCCCGGCTGGTCGTGCGCCCTGTCCCTGTCCTCCAAGCGCATCGCGGCGTACGAGGCGGGCAACGGCGAGAATCTGCACGGCTGGTACACCGGCGACGGCATGACGTACCTGTACGACGGCGACGACCTCGACGCCTTCGGTGACGGCTTCTGGCCGACGGTGAACCCCTACCGGCTGCCGGGCACCACCGTGGACACGCGGGAGCGCGCCGACCTGGGCACGGGCGCCGGGACCGGCACCTTCCGCCCGAAGAACGCGGTCGCGGGCGGCGCGGTGCTCGACTCCCGGTACGGGGCGGCGGCGATGGAGCTGATCGCCGACGGGTCGACGCTGCGCGCCAAGAAGGCGTGGTTCTTCCTCGACAACGCGGTCGTCGCGCTGGGCGCCGGCATCACCGCGAGCGACGGCCGCCCGATCGAGACCGTCGTGGAGAACCGGAATCTGCACACCGACGGCGCTCCCCTGCTCACCGTCGACGACCGGCCGCAGCCCGGCGAGCCGGGCTGGTCGGCGCGGCTCACCGATGCGCACTGGGCGCACCTGGAGGGCACGGGTGGCTACGTCTTCCCGGCCGGTGGCCCGCTGCGCGCCCTGCGCGAGGAACGCACGGGGACATGGCGCTCCCTCAACACCGGCGCGGACACCGGTGGTTCGACCACCCCGGTCACCCGGCGCTACGCCTCCCTCTGGTTCGATCACGGCCCCTCCCCCGCTTCCGCTTCCTACGCCTACGTCCTGCTGCCGGGCGCGACGGCCGCCGCCACCGCCGCGTGGTCGCGCTCCACCCCGGTGCGCGTCCGCACGAACAGCGCGACCGTCCAGGCCGTCGAGTCACCCCGGCTCGGGCTGCTCGCCGCGCATTTCTGGGCGGCGGGCTCCGTCGACGGGCTGCGCGCCGACGGCCCGGGCACCGTGCTCGTCCGCCGCCGGGACGACGGGATCACCGTCGCCGTGTCCGACCCCGGCCGCACCGGGACGACCCTGTCCGTGCAACTCCCCTTCCCCGTACGCCAAGTGGTCCGCGCCGACGACACGGTCTCGGTCACGCCGGGCCGCCGCCCGGTGGTCACGGTGCGCGTCGCGGGCTCGCGCGGCCATACGCACACCGCGGAGCTCGCGTAGAGCAGCCCTCCGCCCCGCCCGCCCCGACCGAGGAGCCGTCGAGCCACCATGCCCGCCCCGTACCTCTCCCTGCCGCCGACCGATCGCGTCCGCTCCCCTTTGACGGGGTGGACCCGGGCACACTGGGAGGCCCTCGCCGACCGGCAGTTGGCGGCGCTGGCCCCCTACGCGACACCCGGGTTCGCGCAGTACCGGCTGCCCGGGCGCGGCAGTTGGTCAGGGGTGGTACTGGACGGGCTCGAAGGGTTCGCTCGGACATTTCTGCTGGCCTCATTCCGGATCGCGGGCGCAAGCACGGACACGACGGGAACGGACAACGGGGCCGAGGCCCCTGCCGTCTCCCACCTGATCGAAAGATATACGCAGGGTCTGACAACGGGCACGGACCGTGACCACCCGGAGGCCTGGCCCGAACTCACGGACTGCTCCCAGCAGATGGTCGAGGCCGCGTCGATCGCGATCAGCCTGCACGAGACCCGCCCCTGGATCTGGGACCGGCTCGACAGCCGATCCCAGGAACGGGTGGTCGACTGGCTGTCGGGCTTCGTGGGCGCCCGCACGTGGGACAACAACTGGCGGCTCTTCCAAGTGGTGGCGGAGCAGTTCCTGGCCTCGGTCGGCGCCCCGTACAGCCAGAGCGACATCGACGGCGGGCTCGACCGGATCGAGGACTGGTACGTCGGCGACGGCTGGTACAGCGACGGCGACGGCCGCAACTTCGACTACTACATCGGCTGGGCCATGCACCTGTACCCGCTGCTGTGGACGAGGATCGCGGGCCGGGACAACGGGGGCGACGACGGGCGCGCGAAGCTCTACCGGGAGCGGCTCGCCCTGTTCCTGGAGACGTACCCGCAGTTCTTCGGCGCGGACGGCGCGCCCGTGCACCAGGGCCGTTCCCTGACGTACCGCATGGCGGCGACGGCGCCCTTCTGGCTGGGGGCGCTGGCCGACTGCACACCTCTCGCGCCGGGTCTGACACGCCGGCTGGCCTCGGGCACGGCGCGGCACTTCGCCGAGCGCGGCGTACCGGACGAGCGGGGGCTCCAGCCCCTGGGCTGGTACGGCACCCACCTGCCGACCACGCAGCCGTACTCGGGCCCGGCCTCACCGTACTGGTCGAGCAAGGGCTTCCTGGGACTCCTTCTTCCCGCCGCCCACCCGGTGTGGACGGACCGCGAACTCCCCCTGCCCGTCGAGCGGGAGACCCAGTACACAGCACTGCCCGCGCCGGGCTGGCTCCTGCACGGCACCCCGCACGACGGCATCGTCCGCCTGATCAACCACGGCAGCGACCACAACCCGCCGACCGGCCCGGCCGACGACGACCCGCACTACGCCAAGCTCGCCTACTCCACCGCGACCGCCCCCGAGTCCGCCCCGCACGCCTGGTCCCGCACGATCGACAACCACATAGCGCTGCTCACTCCGGACGGCACCCCCTCGCGCCGCCGCCGCATCCACCCCCTCACCTGCGAGAACCGCCGCGCCTCATCCCGTCACTACGCCCAACTCCCCGACAGTTACGCAGAGTTCCCGATCGAATCGACGAGCGTCCTGCACGGCCCCTGGGAGCTGCGGGTCCACCGGGTGCGGGCTCCTGCGGGCGTCACGGTCCGCGAGGGCGGTCACGCGGTCGCCGCCACCGCACGACCTGGCGTCGACCAAGGGCCCGGCTGGGCGCTGGCACGCACCGAATCGGGACTGACGAGCGCGGTGGTCGCCCTGCACGGCTGGGACACGGAGACCGGGATCGCCCGCGAGGTGGCGTCGAACGCCTTCGGCCCCCACTCGGCGACCCCGTATCTGCGCTCCCTCCCCCACCCCGGCGGCACCTCCGTCCACGTCACCCTGGTGGCCCTCACCCACGACGCGGTGCACCCTCAGGCGCTGCGGGAGGCGATCGAGTGCACGGTCGACGCGGCGGGCGGGGTCACGGTCGCGTTCCCCGACGGCGAGGTGGTGAAGGTGTCACCGCACGCGACTCACTCGACCCAGCAGGCGGCGGACTCGTAGGTGGGGTCGGGGCGCCGCCGAACCGCTCGTGCCCTCAACCTTCACCCCTCAGCGCCTCCCGACCGCAGCGCGAACGCGTTCACGGCCAGCGACAGACACGCCGTCAACCGCTGCCCGTACGGCACGTGCAGGGACTCGTTCGGGCCGTGGGCGTTCGCTCCCGGGCCGAGGACTCCGCAGGCCAGGAACTGGGCCTCGGGGAACTGCCGGCTCAGTTGGCCCATCAGCGGGATCGTGCCGCCCTGGCCGATGCGGGCCGCGTCCGCCCCGTCGAAGCAGGCGCGGCTCGCGGCGGACAGCGCCTCGCGGAGCCAGGGCCGCTCGGGCGGTGCGTGCCAGCCGTCAGCGAGGACCCGGTCGGGTGTGAAGCGGACCGACGCGCCGTGCGGGGGCGCGTCCTCCAGGAGGCGTGTCACCTCCGCGAGCGCCTTCGCGCTGTCCACCAACGGGGGCAGCCGGAACGAGAGTTTGACCCTGGTGTGCGGGCGCAGCACGTTGCCCGCCGAAGCAACCGGGGGCAGCCCGTCCGCGCCGGTGACCGCCAGGCTCGGGCGCCAGGCGCGAGCGAGCAGCAGCTCCTCGGGGCCGTGGGTGACGGGTCCCGTGCGGTGGCCGGTCTCGTCCTCGTGCCAGTCGAAGCGCTGCCAGACCTGGTCGCCGAGGAGTTCCGCCGCCTCGGCGACCTGGGCGCGGCGTTCGGCGGGCACCTCGCAGTGCAGGTCCCCGACCAGCAGATCTCCGGTCCCGCTGTCCTCCAGGCGGTCCAGCAGGTGGCGCAGGACGCGGAACGTCGACGGGACGACGCCGCCCGCGTCCCCGGAGTGCGCGCCGTCGTCGAGGACGCGCACGTCGAGCGTGCCGCCGCAGTGGCCGCGCAGCGACGTCACCAGCCACAACCGCTCGTAGTCGCCGGCGCCGGAGTCGAGGCACACCACGAGGCCGATCTCGCCGAGGCGCGGGGCCAGTTCGGCGAACCAGTGGTCGAGGTCGGGGCTGCCCGACTCCTCGCCCGCCTCGAAGACGCCGACGCAGCGCGGGCGGGCCGCGCCCTGTGCGGCGAGGGCGCGGACCGCGGTCAGGGCGGCGGGCAGCGCGTAGCCGTCGTCGGCGCCGCCACGCCCGAACAGCCGGGTGCCGTCGAAGACCGGTTCCCACGCGGACAGGCCCTCGGCCCAGCCCTCGCCCTCGGGCTGCTTGTCGAGGTGCCCGTAGAAGAGGACGGTCTCCTCGGCGGCCGAATCGTGGCCGGGGATCTCGAAGAAGACGAGCGGCGTACGTCCCGGCGCGCGAAGCACCTCGACCCGCAGGCCCGGCAGGTCCTCCACGGAGCGCAGCCATGCCGCCGCGGCCTCCACGGCCCGGTCCAGGAATCCGTGGGTCTCCCACTGCGGGTCGTACGCCGGGCTGACCGCCGGAACGCGGATGTATTCCCGCACCAGCGGAAGCACCTCCTCGTCCCAGCGCGTCGCGCAGAAGTCCCGTACGAGGGCGGGGTCAGCGGCGCGTACCTGCTCAGGCATCGGCGAGCACCTTCGCCGCCGGGGCGAACGGGAAGCCGAGCAGGTCCTCGATCGGCGCGTACAGCTCGGGCATGTGCATCGTGGAGGAGAGGGGCAGGTTCGCCGCAGGGGCCACCAGGACGGAGACCTCCTTGCCGACCTCGACGTGGGCGGAGGCGAGCGGCTGCCCCGCCGCGTCGAATGTCGTGATCAGGTCGGGGAAGGCGGCCCTGCGCTCGCCGCCGGACTCGAAGGTCATGTACTCGTTGACGAAGTGCAGCTCCGTGCCCGCCGCGTCGTCGAGGGTCGCGACGCCGATGTCCAGGCCCTCGCGCTGCTCGCAGCGGTACTCCCGGACGGTGCCGGTCACCGCTATTTCGCCGCCGAGGTGCGCGGCCGCGCCCGCCGGGCCTTCTGCCAGGAAGCGGCGGCCGAGTTCGATGGCGAAGCCGACGGCACCGGGGGCGCCGTGCCGGCGCGCGTAGCCGACCTCGACCGGGTTGCGGGCCACGCCCACCCAGCCGCCCGCCTCGACCGATGCGCGGCGCACCACGTTGGAGGTGGCATCGAGGGTGCCGGTGACGGCGCCCTCGACGTAGGTGTGCGGCTTGCCTCCCGCGTAGCCCTGGTAGGAGCGGTAGCCGTCCTGCGCGTGCAGGCCCATCGCGCCCATCTGGCTGGAGGGGTGGGCGCGGCCGTTGCAGGCGAGGTCGATGACCGGCAGGCCGGTCATCGCGGAGTGGAACCAGCCGTTGATGGTGGTCTCGGCGCCGTTCTCGTTGGTGTGGACGGCGACGAGCGGGCTCGGCAGGTCGCGGCGCAGCAGTTCGAGGGCGCGCAGGAGGTGGGTGGGCAGCACCTGCGGGTCGGGCGCGGCGGGAGCGCCGACCAGGGCGACGGTCGCGGCCAGGGCGTCGTCGGCGAACTCGTCGGCGCTCCACAGCTCGGGCGTGCCCACCTGCAGGGCCAGTTCGGCGGTGCGCAGGCCACGCTCGACGAATCCGCCGCCTCCGCCGCCGAGCACGGCTCCGCCGTAGACGGCTGCCTCGAGGTCGTCGTGCGTCAACTGTCGCTGCACAGGGGTCTCCTGGGTCGTTCTCGGTGTACGGGTGGTACGTGTGGCGGGGGCTCGGTGGTGGTGCGGAGGGCTACTTCGTCGCCGTCCAGACCCCGTTGCCGAACGAATAGAGCGCGTCGCCCGCGATCGCCCCGCCGGCGAAGATCTCGAGGTTCTCCTTGGCCTTGCGACCCAGGAAGCGCGGCGCGAGGACGCGGACGGCGAGGCCCGCGGCGACCATCCAGCCGGCCATGGGCGTCGTGATCAGCAGACCGGTGGCGAGCATGATGCCGAGCTGGCGCCTGGAGCCGCCGATGAGCTGGATGATCGCTCCGGGGTCCTCGACCGCGACCCGCTCACCCGCGCCTACCGCCCCGGCGGCCTGATCATGGAGGCCTCGTACCACTTCCGGGCCTCGCGCGGCACCGTCTCCCTGCTGGAGGAGGAGGCCGCCCGCCTCGTCGCCGACACCGGCTACACCGGGTACGTGGACGTGCTCGACGGGGCCGAGTCGCTGGTGCTGCACATGCGCATCGGCACGGCAGGCGCCCTCCAGGCGTACACACCGGCGGGCACCCGGGCCCCCGCGTACGCCAGCTCGATGGGCCGAGCGCTGCTCGCGCGCCTGGACGACGCGCAGGTCATGCGGCTCGTCGACGCCCGCCTCGAGCAGGCCACCGGGACGGCACCGCGAACCCGCAAGGACCTGGTCGCCGCACTGGCCCGGATCCGTGTCGACGGCTGGGACATCTCGAAGGGCGAGTGGGTGCCGAACGTGGGTGGCATCTCGGCCGCCGTGCTCGACAACGACACGGGCCAGGTCTTCGGCATCGGCATCGCCCTGCCGGCCCCCCAGCTGCGCGACGAGGCGACCGAACGCTTCGGCAGGGCGGTGCGGGAGGCGGCCGCCCGCGTCGGCAAGCGCATCGGCGACCCGTACTGGCTGCGCTTCGTGTCCGACGAGGGCTGAGCCGCCGTCCCGAGCTACGCGAGGAGCGGGCCGGTCATGGCCCCGGTGACCCCGCTCGACGTGAGGACCGGCACGCGGACACCGCCCGCGCGCAGCGCCTCCCAGTGCCGGTCGGCGTAACCCATGCAGTCCAGGACGAGGGCCGCCGCGCCGCGATCCAGCAACTCCCGGGCGGCGCCGAGCAGTTCGGTCTCGTCCGGGGCGTACGGCGACGCCGTGGCGAACTCCGGGGTCGGCGCGATGCCCCGCCACTTATCGCGGGCCGCGGCCACCTGTTCCGGCAGTGGCACGACCACACCCACCGGCACACCGTCCAACACACCACGGACGTAGGCCGTCAGCAGGGCGTCCGGCTCAACGAGCAGCGCCCTGCGGGTGCGCAGCGCCGGGAACTCGCCGGTGCACAGCAGCACCACGGTGTCGACGCCCTCGCCCTCGAGCGCGTCGACCCGTTCCTGCAGGACCTCCCCAACGGCCGCCTCATCGAGGGTGCCCGTGACTCCGGCCGCGAGGCGGGTGATCAGGGTGGGGCGGCCCGGGACGGCGGCGAGACGCTCCGCGGACCGCGCCGGGTCGGGCCCGTCGAGCACACCGGCGTGCCGCACGCGCGCGGTGCCGGGCAGAGCCGCCTCGATCCCGGCACTCAGGTCGGGGCGCGGCGCCTGGCCGATGGTCAGAAAGCCGACGTTTCGCATCTGTTCCGGAATCCTTCGAGTTCAAGATTGTGAGACTGGATTCCAGAAAGATAGACATGCGGGTGACCGCGAGGGAACCCTTGACCGGCTGCCGTCACCGCGGCGCGAGCAGCCCCTCGATCCCCTTGTCGATCCGGCCAGGGCGCACCTCGCTGCCGAACGGGACGAGGGCGTGGCTGCGCGCCAGGTAGAGCAGGAGCGCCTGGTGGCCGATGCGGACGCGGAGCGCACGCTGCTCGTCGCGGGCCCGCAGCAGTACTCCGGGCGGGCCGTCGGGATCGACGACGGGGCGCACCGTCACGTCGCCGATGCCCGCCCGGCCGGACAGGCCGTCGGACAACAGGTCCCGGGAGATCACCCAGTGTTCGGCCCGGCGGCCGAGCCGTGCCGTGGTCACCGAGACGACCAGCGGATCGTCCTCGCTGTAGCGGAGCATGACGTCGCAGGGCTCGCACGCGCCGCCGTCCGCCGCGAAGGCGAGCCCCCGGACGGTCGCTTCGAGATGTCTTTCGCTTCCCCTGCCAGGGCCCACCGTGATCATTCCCTTCCCCGTGGACGCGCCGTGGAACGAGCCGTTGAACGACGCTCGAACTAACGTAGATACGGAGTCGGAAGTGCCGTTGGCATAGTCCGCGATGACCATCAATCCCACGCAACTTGTTCGACCGTTCGCACACCGGTACCCATCGCTTCATTCCGGGGTCGGGGAGGCGTTCAGCGCGGAGGTGGCGGCGAGCCCGCCCACGCACAGCGCTGCCCACGCGGCGATCAACGTACGGCGGTTCATTGAGGTCGGCTTGGGCACCCCGGCGTCCGCGGCAGCGGATACTACGCCGCGGTTCACCAGTTCGTATGGACCTTCGGGCATCCCGACGCCCACTCCGCGCACGCGCGGGACAATCCGCTGCATGACGTTCGGCATTGTGCGGCGCCGTCCCGGCGAACTACCCCGTGAACTCACCGGTTTCATCGGCAGGGCCCCTGAATTGACCCAGTTGGCAGCGGCGTTGGACACGCAGCGGTGCGTCACCGTGGTGGGGCCCGGCGGTGTCGGCAAGACCCGGCTCGCGCTCCGCGCGCTCGCGGGCCGTACCACCGGGGCCGAGGCGCCGGTGTGCCTGGTGGAACTGTCCGCGCTGCGCGACCCGGGGCTGCTGCCGCACACCCTCGCCGCCTGCCTCGACCTTCCCGAGCAGTCCGGGCGGCCGCAACTGGACGTGGTGCTCGACCACTTGCGGGAGACACCCGCGCTCATCGTCCTCGACACCTGCGAGCACCTGGTGGACGCCTGCGCCGAGCTGGTGGACGTCCTGCTGCGGGAGACCGACGGCGTACGCGTTCTCGCCACCAGTCGGCAGCCCCTCGACGTGCCGGGTGAACACACCTTTCCGCTGTCGCCGCTCAGCGTGTCGGACGGGGGCGGCGAGGCGGTGTCGCTGTTCGAGCAGCGGGCCACGGCCGTCGTCCCCGGCTTCGAGGTGACCGACGCCAGCCGGGAAGCCGTGGTGCGGCTGTGCCGCCGCCTCGACGGCATGCCGCTCGCCATCGAGCTGGCCACCGTCCGGCTGCGCGCCGTGCCGCTGATCCAGCTCATCGACCGCCTGGAGGACCGCTTTCGGCTCCTGACGGGCGGCCGCCGCACCTCGCTGCCGCGCCACCAGACACTGCGTACGACGATCGACTGGAGCCACGACCTGTGCGACGCCCGCGAGCAGCGGCTGTGGGCGCGGCTCTCCGTCTTCGCCGACGTCTTCGACCTCTCGGCCGCCGAAGAGGTGTGCGGGTTCGGCGAGTTGGGCTCGGACGAGGTGCTGGAGGTGCTCATCGACCTCGTCGACAAGTCGGTGGTGCAGCGGGTGGACGAGTTCGGGCCCGGCACCGGCGCCGACGGTGCCACCCGTTACCGGATGCTCGACACCCTGCGTGAGTACGGGGCGGAGAAGCTGGCCGCTTCGGGCGAGGAGACCGCGGCGCGCGACCGGCATCTGGCGCGCTACGTCAAGGCGGCGGACGAGTTCGACCGGCACTTCATCGACGACGACCAGATGCCGCGCGTCCAGGCGCTGCGCCGTGAACACCCGGACATCCGGCTGGCGTTGGAGTACGCGCTCGGGCGCGGCGACCGGGAGCAGAAGGGCGCCGGGCTCGCCGGGGCACTGTGGGGGTACTGGCAGATCACGGGGCTCCTCACGGAGGGGCGGTACTGGCAGCAGAAGTCCGCGGCGGCCTTTCCCGGCGCGACACCCGAGCGGGCCTGGGCACTGGTCGTCGGCGGGTACATCAAGACGTTCCAGGGCGATCCGGCGGGTGCCGTGCCGGAGATCAAGGAGGGCATCGAGATCGCCGACCGGCTCGGCGAGTCCCTGATCCGGGCCCGCGGCTGGCTCTACCTGCACTGCGCGTACACGTTCGCCTGTGATTTCGACCGCGCCGAGCGGGCCGCGGTGGCCGCCCATGAGCGGCTCGCGGCGCTCGGCGACCTCATCGGCCTGGTCTGCCTGGACGTTCAGGCCGGGTACCAGTACCACCTCTCGGGCCAGGACGATCTCGCCCTGGAGCGCAGCGGCCAGGGCCTTGCGCGGCTGGGCGCCGGCTCGAAGGAGTGCTGGCTGCGCGGTTTCGTGCACACCATCGTGGGGCTGAGCCACTACTCGAAGGGGGACCCGGGGGCCAGCGAGGTCGCGCTGAAGGAGGCGCTTCCGCTGAAGGCGGCGCTCGGCGACGTGATCGGCTGCGGCTACGCGGTGGAGATCATGGCGTGGGTGGCGGCCCGGGACGGCCGGCACCGGCGGGCCGCCTGGCTGTTCGGCGGCTCGGACGCGCTGTGGCAGTCGACCGGCGGCGAGCTGCTGAGCGGGGCGCCGGTCTCCGTGGAGAACCACCGGATGGCGGCGGAGGCGACCCGTTCGGGACTCGGCGCCGATGTCTACGACCAGCTGTGGCAGCTGGGCGCCACCGCACCGCGCGAGGCCCTGTTCGCGGCGGCGCTCACCGGTGCGGACGAACTCACCCTGGAATCGGCGGAGTTGCCCGGTCAGCGCAGGACGGCGTCCGGGGAGTCGCTGACCCGCCGCGAACACGAGGTGGCGCGCATGGCGGCGGACGGCCTGTCGAACCGGGAGATCGCCGAGCGCCTCTTCATCTCGCGCCGCACCGTGGACGCCCACATGGAGCGCATCCTCTCCAAGCTCGGCATCGGCTCCCGCAACCGCATCGCGGTGAAGCTCGCGACGGCGGGGACCGGGGAGTGACGCCCGCTCAGGCGGCCTTTCACTCAGGCGGGCTTGCGCTCCTCGGGCTTGACGCCGCGGAGCGCCCAGAGTCCGTACAGGGCCAGCAGCGGCTTGCCGAGCAGCCACTCGCCGGGGCGGCAGTCGTCCGCCCGCGCGAGCCGCTCGGCGAGATCGGGGCGCTGTCGCCGCAGGTACACGCGGGCCTTCAGCGCGTGCGCCGGCTGGGAGACGATCTTGATGCGGTCGGCGTCCTCGACCATGGGGATCACGTTCGTGACGTTCTCCCACGTCGTCGTCGACCGGCCCTCGAGCAGGACCGTGCCGTCGAAACCGCACGCCGACCTCGCGTAGTCCGCCATCAGACGGGCCTCCGTGGCACCGCTCCCGGCCGCCGCGCCACCGCTGAAGACGACCGTCGTGTCGCACGCGCCCTCGGCGGACACGGAGCGAAGCCCGGCGCGTACCCGCCAGCGGTTGACGAAGTTCGCCGTCGACCCGCGGTTGCGGAACCCCAGGACGATCACGGCCTCTGACACTTCCCCGCCGCTCCCGCGACCCACCAGCGTTCGCGACCAGCGCCGGTTCAGCCACTCGCTCCACAGCAGCACGGCCGTCCCCGCCGCCACCAGCCCCGTCCACCGTCGCATGTGGCGACCCTAACGGGCGGCGACAGGCACCGTCGGAAGCGGACGCAAGCGCCGCCGGGGCCCAGGAGGGGGCGGAAGGTCCCCGGCGGCGGCCATCTTGCAGAAGGAACGTTTCCACACCATGCGGCCGAACCTGCGCAAACGCGCCGTTCCGGCCGAAGAGTGTCCCTCCGCTCCCTCGCGACTCCGACCTGCTCTCCTGCTTATGTGTTCGGTTCGGGCCGATATCCTGGACGGATGGCGGAGAGAACCGGCGGTGAGCCGCAGATCGATGGACGCTCCACCCGCTGGGACGGGCACAAGGCACAGCGTCAGGTGGAGTTGGTGGACGCGGCTGTCGCGCTCATCGAGGAGGAGGGCGCGCACTTTCGGATGCAGCGCCTGGCGGAGCGTGTGGGCCTGCCGCGGTCCGTGCTCTACCGGCATTTCAAGGACCGTGCGTCGTTCGACGAGTTGATCCGCCGGCGGGTGGTGGAGTCGTTCGTGAAGCGGATGGAGCCCACGCTCAGCTTCGAGGGCACCGTCGAGGAGTCCGTGCACCGTGTGGTGGGCGCGCACCTGGACTGGGTGGCCCAGCATCCGCGCCTGTACGCCTACATGGGCGTCGCCGAGCACGCGATGGGTGACGGCTCGCTGGTGGCGGACACCAAGACGGCCATCGCGCTGATGCTGAGCGAGCGGTTCGGCGACGTATTGGCGGCACTTGGTGTGAAGGGGGCGCCGATCCGCTCGGTGGCGGTCGGCATCGTGGGGTTCGTGGACACGGCGGTCAATCAGTGGATGCGCGATCCCGAGCGGGAGCAGACCGAGGACGAGTTGCGCGCCATGCTGTGCCGCTCGGTGTGGGCCGTGCTGGAGGCGACGCTGCGCGACCTCGGCGTGGAGCTGACGCCGCAGCAGCGCGTTGCGGACGTGGAGGGGGTCTGAGCACGGTGCTGCCGGCCGGTGTCGACACCGGCGCCGCCCCCCCTCGTCCATAACAAAAAAACCACCCCCCCAACCTCCACACAATCGCGCGGGAGACGCGAAGGTGGGGAA
>NZ_JBHWKQ010000047.1:0-53251 GCF_042730865.1 Streptomyces sp. NPDC059897
CCGCGCCCGCCCCCCCCCCCATGTCGCCGAGACGCCCCCCCGCCCCGGGGTCCCCTCGGCCACCCGGCGGGGGGTGGGGGTGGGCGGCGCCCCCCCCCCCCCCCCCGGCCGGAGGGGTCGGCAGCCCAGTCCCACTCCGGGACGAGAGGCAGCGAGGATCCGAAGGCGGAGGCGCTGATGATCCAGCCCCTCCGGCGATTGAGGAGCGGGGTCCGGGGCGGAGCCCCGGGGGCGGGAGACAGGCGGGGTCCGGGGTCGGAGCCCCCGGTTTCGGGAAGGGGCGGGGTGGGGGAAGAGGCCTCCCCGGTCGACCGGCTGCACGCCGCATGGCTCGGGCGCGCCGTCGGGTGCCTGCTCGGGAAACCGGTCGAGAAGCTCCCCCTCGAAGGGATCCGCGCCATCGCCCGTTCCACCGGGAACTGGCCGCTGAACGACTGGTTCACCGAGGCCGGCCTGGACCCGGAGATCGCCCGGCGTCACCCCTGGAACCGCCGCAGCGCCCCCACCTCCCTCGCCGAGAACATCGACGGCATGCCGGAGGACGACGACCTCAACTACCCGCTCCTGGCTCTCCTCCTGATCCAGCGTCACGGCCCGGACTTCACCACGGACGACGTCGCCAAGCTCTGGCTCGACGAACTCCCCGCGGGCCGCACCTTCACCGCCGAACGCATCGCCTACCGCAACCTCCTCACCGGCCTCGAACCCCCGCACACGGCGACGTACAGAAACCCGTTCCGCGAGTGGATCGGCGCCCAGATCCGCGCCGACGTCTTCGGCTGGATCACCCCCGGCGACCCCCGGCACGCGGCCCGTCTCGCCCACCGGGACGCAGTTCTCACCCACACCGCGAACGGCGTCTACGGCGCCATGTTCACGGCCGCCGCCATCGCCACCGCCGCCTCGGGCACCGCCGACGTACACACGGCACTCGAATCCGGCCTGGCCGTCGTTCCCCCGTTCTCCCGCTACGCCCACGCCGTCCGCCTCGGCATCGAACTCGCCCAAGCCCACGAGGACTTCGACACCGTCGTCGACGAGCTGCACGCCGCCTACGCCGACCACCACTGGGTCCACGTCCTGCCCAACGCCGCCCTCCTCGCCGCCGCCCTCACCCACGCGGACGGCGACTTCGAGGGCTCCATCTGCCGCGCGGTGTCCGGGGGCTGGGACACCGATTCCAACGGAGCGACCGCCGGTTCGGTCGCCGGTCTGCTCGCCGGGCACCCCGACGCCCTCGGCGAGCGCTGGACCGCCCCGCTGAAGAACCGGCTCGCCACCTCGGTCGCCGGCTTCGACGGCATCGGCTTCGACGAACTGGCCCGGCTCACTCTGGAGGCCCGCACATGACGCCCACAGCTCCTCCCCCCGCAGCGCCCCAAGGCCCCCTCGCCGGCCTGCGCGTACTCGATCTCGCCACCCTCTTCGCCGGGCCGATCTGCGCCACGATGCTCGGCGACTTCGGCGCCGAGGTCATCAAGGTGGAACACCCGCGCAGGCCCGACCCGTCCCGCGGCCACGGCCCGTCGAAGGACGGCGTCGGCCTGTGGTGGAAGACGCTCGGCCGCAACAAGAAGAACCTCACCCTCGACCTGTCCTCCCCCGGCGGCCGCGAGATCCTCCTCAAACTGGTGGCGGACGCGGACGTCGTCGTCGAGAACTTCCGCCCCGGCACCCTGGAGAAGTGGCACCTCGGCTGGGACGAACTCAGCGCCGCCAACCCGCGCCTGGTCCTCGCCCGCGTCACCGGCTTCGGCCAGTTCGGCCCCTACGCCCGCCGCCCCGGATTCGGCACGCTCGCGGAGGCCATGTCCGGCTTCGCCGCGATCACCGGGCAGCCCGAAGGACCGCCCACACTCCCCCCGTTCGGCCTCGCCGACTCCATCGCCGCGCTCGCCACCTCGTACGCGATCATGACGGCGCTCCACGCACGGGGCACGACGGGCCACGGCCAGGTCGTCGACATGGCGATCATCGAGCCGATGCTGTCGATCCTCGGCCCGCAGGCCACCTGGTACGACCAGCTCGGCTACGTGCAGCCGCGCACCGGCAACCGCTCGACGAACAACGCCCCGCGCAACACCTACCGCACCAGCGACGACAAGTGGGTCGCGGTGTCGACGTCCGCGCAGTCGATCGCGGAGCGCGTGATGCACCTGGTCGGACGGCCCGAGTTCATCGACGAGGAGTGGTTCGCGACGGGCTCCGGCCGCGCGCGGCACGCCGACGAGCTGGACGCGGCGGTCGGCGGCTGGATCGCGCGGCACACCCGCGACGAGGTGGTCGCGGCCTTCGAGAAGGCGGAGGCCGCGATCGCCCCGATCTACGACGTCCGCGACGTGCTGGCCGACGAGCAGTACCGGGCGCTGGACTCCATCACCGAGCTCCCCGACCCGGACCTCGGCACGGTCAAGATGCAGAACGTCCTCTTCCGCCTCTCCGAGACCCCCGGCGCCATCCGCTGGACGGGCCGCCCGCACGGCTCGGACACCGACGAGATCCTCAGCGGTCTCGGCCTGTCGGAGGCGGCCGTCGCATCCCTGCGGGAGGCTGGTGCGGTATGAGCGCATCGCTGGACAAGACGTACCTGACCTGGCTGTACGTGCCCGGGGACCGCCCCGACGTCGTCGCCAAGGCGCTCGGCTCCGGCGCCCATGTGGTACTGGTCGACCTGGAAGACGCGGTCGCCCCCGACCGCAAGGCGTACGCGCTCGACGCCACCGTCGAACTCCTCGCCGACAAGCACAAGACACCGGTGCACGTCCGCGTCAACGCACTGGACGGTCCGCTCGCCGAACGGGAGGTGCGCCGCCTCACCCCGCTCCCCGGCCTCGACGCGCTGCGCCTGCCGAAGGTCACCGGCCCCGCCGACCTGACCCGCGTACAGGAGTGGGCGGTGGAAGTGCCGCCGCTGTACGCCCTGTTGGAGTCGGCGGCGGGCGTCGAGCACGCCTACGACATCGCCGCGCACCACGGTGTGCACGGCATCGCGCTCGGCGAGGCGGACCTGCGCGCCGACCTCGGTGTCACGGACGGTGCGGGCCTCGCGTGGGTGCGCGGCCGGGCGGTCGTGGCGGCGCGCGCGGCCCAGCTGCCGCCACCGCCGCAGTCCGTCTACCCGGACGTCCGGGACACGGCGGGCCTGGCCCGCTCCTGCGCCGAGGGGCGTGCGCTCGGCTTCCTCGGCCGTACGGCGATCCATCCCCGCCAGCTCCCGGTGATCGAGGAGGCCTTCCGCCCCACGGAGGCGGAGGTGGCGGCGGCCCGGGAGATCGTGTGCGCGGCGGCCACGGAGGCGGGCGCCCTGGCCCTACCGGACGGCCGCTTCGTCGACACGGCGGTGGTGGCGGCCGCGCGCAGAACGCTGAAGCTGGCGCAATGAAGAGGGCGCCGAACCAATCGGTTCGGCGCCCTCTGTGACGTACAGCGGAAGACCGTCAGGTCTTCTTGGCCTCGGCCCCGTCCTTGGCCACGTCCTTGGTCTCGCCCTTGCTCTCGTCCTTGCTCTCGTCCTTCGAGAGGTCGACGTCGTCCTTGGCGTCGCCGCCGCCCTCGGCCGCCGGACCGTCGGAGGCCCCCGGCTCGACGACCTCTTCGCGTCCCGGCCGCTTCTTCGCCGACACCACCATGTAGATCACGGCGAGCAGGAAGACGATCAATGCCGTCCAGCAGTTGAGCCGCAGGCCGAGGACGTGGTGCGCGTCGTCCACGCGCATGTACTCGATCCAGAACCGGCCCACGCAGTACGCCGCGACGTACAGCGCGAACGCCCGCCCGTGGCCGAGCCGCCACTTCTTGTCCGCCCAGATGACGAGCAGCGCGACACCGATGCACCACAGCGACTCGTACAGGAACGTCGGGTGGTACGTGCCCGGCACCCGCCCGTCCGTGTCCGAGGTGATCTTGAGGGCCCACGGCACGTCGGTGGCCCGGCCGTACAGCTCCTGGTTGAACCAGTTGCCCCAGCGGCCGATGGCCTGGGCGAGGGCGATGCCGGGGGCGATGGCGTCGGCGTAGGCCGGCAGCGGGACGCCGCGGCGGCGGGCCCCGATCCAGGCGCCGACCGCGCCGAGCGCGATGGCGCCCCAGATACCGAGGCCGCCCTCCCAGACCTTGAAGGCGTCCACCCAGTCACGGCCCTCGCTGAAGTACAGCTGGTAGTCCGTGATCACGTGGTAGAGGCGACCGCCGACCAGGCCGAAGGGCACCGCCCAGACGGCGATGTCGGCGACCGTGCCGGGCCGCCCGCCGCGGGCGACCCAGCGCCGGTTGCCGAGCCAGACGGCCACGAAGACGCCGATGATGATGCAGAACGCGTAGCCGCGCAGCGGGATCGGGCCGAGATAGACGACGCCGCTGGACGGGCTGGGGATGAAGGCAAGTTCCATGGCAGGTCCGACGCTACCGTGCCGGGCCGCGGGCACGGCGGGCAGCCCGGCAACGGCTGCGTAACAGCTCCGACTACTTGTTCGCGTCCTCGACCATCTTCTTGAACTTGGCCGGGGTCATGCTCTGGTCGCCGAGGATGTCCTTGCCGTTGAGCCGGACCGTCGGCGTGCCGTTGTACTTCGCGTCCTGGAACGCCTTGTACGACTTGTTCACCCAGCTGTCGTGCGTGCCCTTGTTCACACAGGACTTGAACGTGCCCGTGTCGAGGCCGCCGACCTCTCCTGCCAGCTCGATCAGCTTGTCGTTCTTCGCGAAGGCGTCGTCGGTCTCCGCGGGCTGGTTCTCGAACAGCACGTCGTGGTAGTCGCGGAACTTCCCGGCGTCCTGCGCGCAGCCCGCGGCGTTGGCCGCGCGGAGCGAGCCACTGCCCTGCATGTTCGCGTCGATCAGCGTGACGAGGTGGTAGTTGACCTTGAGCTCACCCGCGTCGGCCAGTTCGTGGATCGTCGAGCGGTAGGTGTCCTCGAAGGTCTTGCAGGCGGGGCAGCGGAAGTCCTCCCAGATCTCGAGTGTCGACTTCGCGCCCGCCTTGCCGACGGGGATCGCCAGTTCGTCCTTCCCGGCGGCGCCCTTCGGTGCGACCACGGGCCCAGAGGCCGCGTCCCCCGAACTGTCGTCACCCGAATTCGCGGCGACCACCCCGATCACCGCGGCCAGGCCGAGCACACACACCACGGCCGCGCCCACGATCAACGTCCTGCGCCGCTTCTCAGCGGTCTTCTGCTTCTGGCGCTCGGCGGCAAGGCGTTCGCGGGCCGCGCGCTTTCCCTCTCGGTTCTTCTCGCTCACACATGCGCCAACGAACCGGGAAGGCACGAGCGTGCCTCCCCGGTCCGGTTTCCATCCGTATGGGTGACGTAACTCCCTGTTACTACGGGTGGGTTCCAGCCGCTTCTAGCCCTTGTCCCGTACGCCCGCGGCGAGTTCACCGGCGAGGGCGCGCACCGCTTCGAGGCCGGCCTTCTCGTCCGGGGCGTCCAGCATCCGCTTCACGAACGCCGAGCCGACGATGACCCCGTCCGCGAAGCCCGCGACCTCCCTGGCCTGCGTCGCGTTGGAGACGCCGAGGCCCACGCAGACCGGCAGGTCGGTGGTGGCCTTGGTGCGCTCGACGAGTTCCTTGGCCTGGTTGCCGACGGACTCGCGGGTGCCGGTGACGCCCATCAGGGACGCCGCGTACACAAAGCCGGAACCGGCCGCCGTGATGGTGGCGAGGCGCGCGTCCTTGCTGCTGGGCGCGACGACGAAGACGGTCGCGAGACCGTGCTTGTCGGCGTGCTCCCGCCACACGGCGGACTCCTGCACCGGCAGGTCGGGCAGGATGCAGCCCGCGCCGCCCGCCTCGGCGAGCTCGGCGGTGAACCGCTCGATGCCGTAGCGGTCGATGGGGTTCCAGTACGTCATGACGAGGACCGGCTTGCCGGTGGCCTCGTGGGCCTCGCGGACCGTCCGCATGACGTCCTTGATCTTCAGGCCGCCGCGCAGCGCGATGTCGTCCGCGGTCTGGATGACCGGGCCGTCGAGCACCGGGTCGGAGTGCGGCAGGCCCACCTCGACCACGTCGGCGCCGCCGTCGAAGGCGGCCTTGACCGCCTCGATGCCGCCGTCGACGGTCGGGAAGCCCGCAGGCAGATAGGCGATGAGGGCGGAGCGGCCCTCGGCCTTGGCACCGGCGAGGGTGTCGTTCAGCAGCTGAATGTTCCCGCTCACTTGGCGTCTCCCTCGATCTCGGCCACCTCGGCGTCGGCGTTCGCGGCCACGGCGCCGTCGGTGCCGTACAGGCCGAAGTAGCGCGCGGCGGTGTCCATGTCCTTGTCGCCGCGCCCGGACAGGTTGATGATGATCAGCCCGTCCTTGCCCAGCTCCTTGCCGACGTCGAGCGCGCCCGCGAGGGCGTGTGCCGACTCGATGGCCGGGATGATGCCCTCGGTCTGCGACAGCAGGCGCAGGGCCTGCATCGCGGCGTCGTCCGTGACCGCGCGGTACTCGCCGCGGCCCGAGTCCTTGAGGTAGGCGTGCTCCGGGCCGATGCCCGGGTAGTCGAGGCCCGCCGAGATCGAGTACGGCTCGGTGATCTGGCCCTCCTCGTCCTGGAGGACGTAGGAGCGGGAGCCGTGCAGGATGCCGGGCTCGCCCGCGCTGAGCGTCGCCGCGTGCTCGCCGGTCTCGATGCCGTGCCCGGCCGGCTCGCAGCCGATCAGGCGGACGTCGGCGTCCGGGATGAACGCGTGGAACAGGCCGATGGCGTTGGAGCCGCCGCCGACGCAGGCGATCGCGGCGTCCGGGAGCCGTCCGACGCGCTCCAGGATCTGGCGGCGCGCCTCGACGCCGATGACCCGGTGGAAGTCGCGGACCATGGCCGGGAACGGGTGCGGGCCCGCGACCGTGCCGAACAGGTAGTGGGTGTTGTCGACGTTGGCGACCCAGTCGCGGAACGCCTCGTTGATGGCGTCCTTGAGGGTGCGGGAGCCGGACTTCACGGCCTCGACCTCGGCGCCGAGCATCCGCATCCGGGCCACGTTCAGGGCCTGGCGCTCGGTGTCGATCTCGCCCATGTAGATCTTGCACTCGAGGCCGAGCAGCGCGCAGGCGGTGGCCGTCGCGACGCCGTGCTGGCCCGCGCCGGTCTCCGCGATGACGCGGGTCTTGCCCATCCGCTTCGTGAGCAGGGCCTGGCCGAGCACGTTGTTGATCTTGTGCGAGCCGGTGTGGTTCAGGTCCTCACGCTTGAGGAAGACGCGGGCGCCACCGGCGTGCTCGGCGAACCGGGGCACCTCGGTGAGGGCCGACGGGCGGCCCGTGTAGTGGACGAGCAGGTCGTCGAGCTCCGCGGCGAAGGCCGGGTCGTTCTTGGCCTTGTCGTACTCGACGGCGACCTCGTCCACGGCGGCGACGAGCGCCTCCGGGATGAACTTGCCGCCGAACGCGCCGAAGTAGCCCTCGGCGCTGGGGATGTGACCCTCCGGGTCAGGGATGAAGTAGTCGCTGGGCATGGGTGTACCTCACGGGTTTAGGTGTGTGATCACTAAAGGCCGTGGGGCGTGGGGAGTTACGCGGGTGACGGTTGCCCGTGGTTTGTGCGCAGTTCCTCGCGCCCCTTGTCAGGGGCGCTCTGCCATCGCATTCCGTTGATCTGGCCCGGTTCCGCGCCGATGTGGTAGCGGACCCGGCGGCCGCGGACACGCCTCGCCGGCGCGCGGCAGCCGCGGGGGCGGCAGCCGGGGGCGAGGCGGGCGGCGATGGGCATGGCGGTGAGTTTACCGTCCGTGACGCAGGGCCGGGTGGGCGCCCGCCGCGACGAGGTCGGCGACCGCGGACTTCGGGTCGCGGCCGGTGACCAGGGACTCGCCGACGAGGACGGCGTCCGCGCCCGCGTTGGCGTACGCGATCAGGTCGTGCGGGCCGCGCACGCCGGACTCGGCGACCTTGACGATGTGGTCCGGGATGTCCGGGGCGACGCGCTCGAAGACGCCGCGGTCGACCGAAAGGTCCTTGAGGTTGCGGGTGTTGATGCCGATGACCTTGGCCCCGGCGTCGACCGCGCGCTCCACCTCGTCCTCGTCGTGCGCCTCGACGAGCGGCGTGAGGCCGATGGACACGGCGCGCTCGATGAGGGACTCCAGGGCGGGCTGCTCCAGGGCCGCGACGATCAGCAGCGCGAGGTCGGCGCCGTACGCGCGGGCCTCCCACAGCTGGTACGACGTGACGATGAAGTCCTTGCGCAGGACCGGGATGTCGACCTTGGCGCGGACGGCCTCCAGGTCGGCGAGCGAGCCGCCGAAGCGGCGCTGCTCGGTGAGGACGGAGATGACGGACGCGCCGCCCGCCTCGTAGTCGGCGGCGAGGGCGGCCGGGTCGGCGATCGCGGCGAGCGCGCCCTTGGAGGGGCTGGACCGCTTGACCTCGCAGATCACCTTGACGCCGTCGCCCTTGAGCGCGGCGACCCCGTCCTTGGCCGGGCGAGCCTGCTCCGCGCGCTCCTTGAGCTCGTCGAGGCTGACGCGCGCCTGCCGCTCCGCAAGGTCGGCACGGACTCCGTCGATGATCTCGTCGAGCACACTCACGCGAGCGGACTCCTTTCCGGGCATCCCCTGGGTGTTCATCTGGTCCTTGTGAATGGTATCCGTCGAAGGGCGAAGGTCCCGCATCCGGTTGACGTCGGTCCCACTACCTGGACAGATGCAGTTGATCAAGGGCTTAGGAAGCCACCGAACGGCAGGTTCCGGACAACGGTGAAGGCGAGCACGACCCCGCCGAGCACCCACAGCTGTACGCGGCCGAGCGCGAGGCTGACCGGCCTGCCGCGGGCCGCCCGCACCGCCCACACGGTCCACACCACGGCGAACAGGGCGTAGCCGACGACGGCGAGGGCGTTGGCGCCGAGCGCGCCCGTGAGGTCCCCGTGCGCGACCGCGTGGGCGCTGCGCAGGCCGCCGCAGCCGGGGCAGAAGGCGCCGGTGAGCTGGAGGAAGGGGCAGGCCGGGTAGTGGCCCGGTTCGTTCGGGTCGACGGCGCCCACATAGGTGAAGGCGAGGGCGACCCCGCCCAGCACGCCGAGCGGGACCGCGAGGCGGCGCAGGGCGCCGGAGCGGGCGGGGGCGGTGTCCACGCCGGGGTCGGCGTCGGTGTCGGTCGTCTCCACGGTCACCCGTGAATTCTGCATCCGCGGGGCCCGGACCGCTCCCCGGGAAACACGAAAGGGGCGGTGCAGCCGGTCGGTCGGCCGCTTCGCCCCTCTCGCGGGTCCTACTGTACGAGGACTCAGGCCTCCGAGCCCGCGGGCCGGGCCGCGCCGGTGGACTTGAGCTGCAGCTCGGCACGCTTGGGCTTGCCCATGCCCATGGCGCTCATCAGGCCGCCGACGACCGCGGCGATCGCCAGGAGGGCCATGCCGGCCCAGAAACCGGCGACGTTGCCCATCACCATGAAGGCGCCCGCGACACAGAAACCGATGAAGGCGATGATGACACCGGTCCAGGCGGCCGGGGTGTGTCCGTGGCTGCTGTCCGCCATGGCTTGCTCCTCGTTGCTTATGGCCTATGCGTACGCATGACGTACGACGTTCCTGTCTATTGTCCCGTACTCGCGTACGAGCCCGGGACGCGGGGTCCGGAGGCTATGCGCCGGTCGGGTCCTCGCCGCGGTCGAGGGCCTTCCACAGCTCCTCGGGGCGGTCCGGGTCCACGGCCTTGCGGCGGGGCCGCGGGGCGCCCGAGCGCTCGTAGCGGCCGCCCATCGAAGGCCAGGCGGCGCCGTAGACCACGGCGAGGATGCCGGCGATCAGGATGAGCGCGCCGCCTGCCGCGGAGACCCAGGGCCATGCGGTGCTGCTGAGCGCGTGGATGGTGGCGGAGGCGTCTCCGGCGGCCTGCGCCGCCTTCTCGTCGAGCGCGGCGCTGTCGCCCGCGCCGAGCACGGCGGCGGCGACCGCGCCCGCCCCGCTGAGCGTGAGCAGGAGGGCGACCAGGACGCGGCCGACCTTGCGGACCGCGAACACGGCGACGAGCGCGGCGAGCCCCACTATGGCGAGGGCCGCGGGGACGCCCGTGACGTCGCTGCCCTTGGCGGTCAGCGGCAGCTTGCCGCCGGCGACCGCGGCGATACCGGAGCACCACTCCTGCCGGGAGGCGAGCAGGGCGATCGCGGCTCCCGCGGCCCCGCAGAGCAGGGCGACGGCGAGGCTGCGCCGGCCGTTCGGCGAGGAAGCGGCCGGCTCGGCCGACTCGGCGGCATCGGTACGGGGGTGCGGTACAGCAGTCACGTACTCCACTATCGCCCCTGTGCGCGGGTTTGCGTGAGCCGGGGCCCGGAGTCGTGCGTCACGTCACAGGGCGCTTTGCCTCACATCCGGTTCGCGGTGTGCACGGCGCGCAGTACGGCCGCCGCCTTGTTGCGGCACTCGGTGTCCTCGGCGACCGGGTCGGAGTCGGCGACGACGCCCGCGCCCGCCTGCACGTACGCGGTGCCCTCGCGGAGCAGCGCGGTGCGGATCGCGATGGCGGTGTCCGAGTCCCCGGCGAAGTCGAGGTAGCCGACGCAGCCGCCGTAGACGCCGCGGCGCGAGGGCTCCAGCTCGTCGATGATCTGCAGGGCGCGCGGCTTCGGGGCGCCGGAGAGGGTGCCCGCGGGGAAGCAGGAGGTCAGCACGTCGAAGGCGGTGTGGCCCTCGGCGACCTGCCCGGTCACCGTCGACACGATGTGCATGACGTGCGAGTACTTCTCGATGTTCATGAAGTCGACGACCTCGACGGAGCCGGGCTCGCAGACCCGCCCCAGGTCGTTGCGCCCGAGGTCGACGAGCATCAGGTGCTCGGCCCGCTCCTTGGGGTCGCCGAGCAGCTCCTCGGCGAGGTCGTGGTCCTCCTGCGGCGTCGCGCCGCGCGGCCGGGTCCCGGCGATGGGGTGCACCATGGCGCGCCCGTCCTCGACCTTGACGAGTGCCTCGGGCGAGGAGCCGACGACGTCGAACCCGTCGAAGCGGAACAGGTACATGTACGGGGACGGGTTCGTGGCCCGCAGCACCCGGTAGACGTCCAACGCGCTTGCGGTGCAAGGGGTTTCGAAGCGCTGCGAGGGGACGACCTGGAAGGCCTCGCCCGCCCGGATCCGCTCCTTGATGTCCTCGACGGCATCCTGGTACTGCTTGCCGCCCCACAGCGCCGTGACTGTGCCATTTTCAAACGGCGGCTCGGACGGCGGAAGCGCGGTCGGGGCCGTCTCGACCGGCTTCGCGAGGTCGGACTCCATGGCGTCGAGACGGGCGACGGCGTCGGCGTACGCCTCGTCGACGCCGGTCTCCAGGTCGTTGTGGTTGATCGCGTTGGCGATCAGCAGCACCGAGCCGTCCCAGTGGTCGAGCACGGCCAGGTCGCTGGTGAGCAGCATCGTCAGCTCGGGCAGCTTGAGGTCGTCGCGCTCCCCCGGGCCGACCTTCTCCAGGCGGCGCACGATGTCGTAGCCGAGATAGCCGACCATGCCGCCGGTGAACGGGGGCAGGCCCTCGTAGCGCGGGGTGTGCAGGGTCTGCACGGTGGCGCGCAGGGCGGCGAGCGGGTCGCCGTCGACCGGGACGCCGACGGGCGGCGTGCCGAGCCAGTGGGCCTGCCCGTCGCGCTCGGTCAGGGTGCCGGCCGAGCGGACGCCGACGAACGAATAGCGGGACCAGGAGCGGCCGTTCTCCGCGGACTCCAGGAGGAACGTGCCGGGTCGCTCGGCGGCGAGCTTGCGGTACAGGCCGACGGGCGTGTCGCCGTCCGCGAGGAGCTTGCGGCTGACGGGGATCACTCGGCGGTCGGTCGCGAGCTTGCGGAAGGTCTCGAGGTCCATGGCAGGAGCCTACTTCCGTAAGGGGGACGCCCCGCGCGCCTGGTCGAGGGGTGGACGGCGCCCCGCTAGAAGGGAGCGGTGACGAAGACCAAGAGCCACCGCACCCCCCGTACGACGAGCGCCCTGTCCGGGGTCGCCCTCGCCGCCGTCGCCGTGACCGTGCTGACCGGCGCCGCGCCCGCCCCCGCCTCCGACGACTGGGCCGCGCCCGCCCCGCGCGACGTCGAGGCGCGGGTCGAGGCCGCGGGCCTGAAGATGCTCGACTCCGAGAAGCTGACCATGCACATCCACCCCCACCTCACCGTGTACGCGGGCGGCCGCCAGGTGACCGTCCCCGCGGACATCGGCATCGACCGCTCGGGCGGGAAGCCCCGCTTCAGCCCGCTGCACACGCACGACACCAGCGGCACCGTGCACGTGGAGTCGGCCCAGTGGAAGGACTTCACGCTCGGGCAGTTCCTCACGGAGTGGGGCGTGCGCCCCGAGTGCCGGGCGGAGGTCGACGGGGCGCCGGTGGCCGGGGACCCGGCCCGGATCGTCTTCCAGGACCGTCAGGAGATCACGCTGCGCTGTCGCTGACCGGCAGCTCGTCGCGGTCGAAGCAGGTCCGGGCGCCGGTGTGGCAGGCGGCGCCCACCTGGTCGACCTTCACGAGCACGGTGTCGGCGTCGCAGTCGAGGGCGACCGACTTCACGTGCTGGAAGTGGCCCGAGGTGTCGCCCTTGACCCAGTACTCCTGGCGGCTGCGCGACCAGTACGTGCAGCGGCCCGTGGTCAGGGTGCGGTGCAGCGCCTCGTCGTCCATCCAGCCGAGCATGAGCACCTCGCCGGTGTCGTACTGCTGGGCGATGGCGGGCACCAAGCCGTCGGCGCTCCGCTTGAGGCGGGCGGCGACGGCCGGGTCGAGGCTGCTGCTGGGTACTGGCGCACTGGTCATACGGACCATTGTGCCGCGCCGAGTCGCACGTCCACTGTCCGGTGCGGCGCGGCCGGTCGTAGGCTGGCGGCATGTCGACCCATGCCAAGCGTGAACGACTTCTGCTCGCCGATCTGTTGGAGGCGTCGGGCCCGGACGCCCCCACGCTGTGTGAGGGCTGGAACACCCGGGACCTCGCGGCGCACGTGGTGGTGCGCGAGCGCCGCCCGGACGCCGCGGGCGGCCTCCTCGTCAAACAGCTCGCGTCGCGCCTCGAGCGGGTGCAGGCCGAGTTCGCGGAGAAGCCGTACGAGGAGCTGATCCAGCTGATCCGGACGGGGCCGCCGCGGTTCTCGCCGTTCTCCCTCAAGCAGATCGACGAGGCGTCGAACGCGATCGAGTTCTATGTCCACACCGAGGACGTCCGCCGCGCGCAGCCCGACTGGACGCCGCGCGAGCTCGACCCGGTCTTCGCCGACGTCCTGTGGTCGCGCCTGGAGCGGATGGCGCGGGTGATGGGCCGCAAGGCGCCCGTCGGCCTGGTGCTGCGCCGCCCGGACGGCCAGACGGCGGTGGCGCACCGCGGTACCCCCGTGGTCACGGTCACGGGCGCGCCCTCGGAGCTGGTGATGTTCGCGTTCGGCCGGCAGGAGGCGGCGGACGTGGAGATGGACGGCGAGAAGTCGGCGGTCGAGCGGCTCACGGAGACGAAGGCGCTGGGGCTCTGACCGCCTGAGGCGCCGTCCGGTACGCGCTGAGGGCCAGCCCCAGCTCGACGAGGTCGGTGGGGCGGGCGAGGCTGCGCCCCGTGAGTTGCTCGCAGCGGCGCAGCCGGTTCAGGACCGTGTTGCGGTGGCAGTAGAGGCGGGCGGCGGCGCGCTGCGCGGAGCCGTCGCAGTCCAGCCAGGCCGTCAGGGTGTCGAGCAGCAGGGTCCGGTCGGCCGGCGGCAGGGCGAGCAGCGGGCCGAGCACGCGGTCGGTGAGGAGCCGGCCGAGCGCGGGCGCGGCGGCGACGAGCGCGGCGGGCAGCTGCTCGTCCAGGAGGACGGTGCCGCCGTCCTGCGGGCAGATGCGCAGCGCGGTCTCGGCGAACCGCCGGGCGCCGCCCACCGCGGCGAGCCCTTCGACGGCGGGGCTGACGCCGACCCGCAGTCCGGGCTTGCGCGCGCAGAACTCCCTTACGGCCGCGGCGAGTTGATCCACATCCAGCCCCTCGATGCCGACGATGGCGCGCTCGGCATCGGCGGCGGTGTGCCACACGACTCGCGCGCCGTGCGGCAGGGCGGGCCGCGCGGCGCCCCGGCCGCCGCCGACGGCGACCAGCACCGCGTACCGGCCGCTCTCCGGCAGGTCGAGCGCGGTGGCGGCGTCCGGCAGGTCGGCGATGCGGAGCGCGCCGTCGAGGAGGGCGGCGGCCATGAGGCGGCGCCGGTTCTCGCGCCGCCAGGTGAGCTCGCGCTCGGCGCGCCGGTAGGACTCGGCGACGTGCGTGCAGTGCTCGTCGACGAAGTTCCACACGTCGACGGCGAGGTGCACCAGCAGGTGTGCGTCCTCGGGGTGTCGCAGGGTGACCTCGTCGACGAGGGCCTGCCAGACCAGGGCGCCGCCGAGCCGGAAGGCGTGCGACACGGCGTCGAGCGGGAAGCCGCGGGCCGCGCGGTCGGCGCCGATCCGGGCGGAGCAGGCGCGGGCGGCGTCCCGGTTGCGCGGCGGGTCGAGCAGTGAGGCGACGCTGTGCCGGAGTGAGCGCTGGATCTCCGCGCGTACGTCGCCGGGGTCGGCCTCGATGGCGGCGCGGTAGGCCGGCTCCTGCTCGTACAGCTCGTCCGTCAACCGGTCGGTGAGCGCGGGGAGTTGACCGAGGAGCGGCCGCGCGGCACGCCTCAGTACGGCGACCGCGTCCGAAGCGGCGCCGGCCCGTGCGTGCGGTCGGGGATGTACGAGATGCGCGGGCATGGCGGTCCTCCACGGCTCGGCTCACGAGTCCGCAGAATGACATACCGTCTGGTCGGTCTCCAGCCCTCGGAGGAAACGAGCAGGTCACCGTGTGATGACGGCTCAGGGCTCGGTGCGGTCCACCAGGCGGGCCAGTTCGACGCGGGAGCGGATGCCGAGCCGGTCGAAGACGTTGCGCAGGTGGTGGTCCACCGTGCGGGGGCTCACCGAGAGGCGGCGGGCGACCTCGCGGTTGGTGTCGCCCTTCGCGACGCGGCGGGCGATGCGCAACTGCTGGGGCGTCAGCTCGGCCAGCCTGCCCGGCGGTTCACCTGCCGCCGACTCGCCCGTGGCGCGCAGTTCGGCGCCCGCCTGCGCCGCCCAGACCGTCGCGCCGCACCGTTCGAAGGCCACCAGGGCGTCCCGCAGCACCGTGCGGGCCCGCGCCGGGCGCCGGGTGCGGCGCAGCCACTTGCCGTAGAGGGCGAGGGTGCGGGCCCGCTCGAAGTCGCCGCCCGCCCGCTCGTGCCGGGCCAGGGACTCCTCGAAGCGGGACTCGGCCGTAGCCGGGTCGCCGGTCGCCAACAGGGCTCGGCAGCGCGCGAGTTGGGCGGGGGCGAGCGGGTCGTGGCCGCGCTCCACCCAGACCGTGAACGCGGCGACCGCGGCCTCGGCCCCGCCCGGTTCGCCCGCGAGCACCGCCGCCTCCACCAGGCAGGGCACGGCCAGCATCCGGATGCCGAAGTGCCCCCGGCGGGGTCCCGGGCCGACGAGCGGACCGAGCCGGGCGGCGGCCCGCGCCACGTCGCCGCGTGCCAGGTCGGCGCGGGCCAGGGCCCATTGGGCGAGCGTCGCGGCCTGTACGAGCCCGTGCCGGTCGGCGACGTGCTGCGCGGCGGCGGCGTGCCGGGCGACGGTGTCGACGTCGCGGTCGAGCGAGGCGACGAGGGCGAGGACGGCGTGCTGGTGCGCGAGCACATTGCGCTGCCCCGCCGCGAGCGCGGCCCGGACCCCTTCCTCGGCGTGGGCGCGGGCGCGGACGTGCCGACCGGAGCGCAGCTCACCGTAGGCGAGCAGTTCCAGGGCGCGCGGGAGTTCGGCGTCCGCGTCCCGGTCCCGCGCGGCGGCGAGGGCCCGGCTGCCGAGGCGGCAGGCCGCCTCCACGTCTCCGGCCACGAGCGCTGCGGCCCCGGCCCGCAGCAGCACCGACGGCTCCCGCTCCCCGGCGGACCGCGCCACGACCCGCCGCAGCGCGACCCGCCCCACCCCGGCGCGCGCCCCGAGGGACGCGGCCATGCCGACCCTGTAGTCGAAAGCGGTGAGCGCGGAGTCCGCCGGACGCCCCCGCCCGCCGTGCTCGACCGCCGCCCGGTACCCCTGCGTGTCCCCCAGCGCCCAGGCCGCCTCCGCCGCGCCGAGGCGCGCTTCCAGGGCGGCCGGTTCGGCGCACAGGCGGGCCGCCAGCAGGAGCGACTCACGGGCGTCCGCCACCGGCCCGTCCCGCAGCGCCAGCAGGCCGCGGACCAGCGCGGCACGGCCGCGTACGAGGTCGGAGCCGGCCACGTCGCCGACCTGGCCGAGGAGCTCGCGCGCCCGGTGCGGGCGGCCCGCCAGGCGCGCGTGGTCCGCCGCCGCGACCAGGCGCTCGGCACGGACCGCCGGGTCGTCGGCGAGGCCTGCCGCATGGGCGAGGGCCGTGCAGCGTTCTCCGTGGGGCGCGTCCTGTGCCGCGGCCAGTTCCGCGCCGAGGGCCGGGTCCGGGTAGGCGGCACTGAGCGAGCGGTGGAGGAGGCCCGCCGAGCGCTGCCGCTCCCCCGTCGCCGCGGCGGCGAGCAGCCGGTGCGCGGCCCTGCGCTGATCCGGGGCCACGGCCTCGTACAGCCTGCGCCGCCCCGGCAGCCGCAGCCGGCCGTCGGGGCCGCGGCTCAGGCCCGCCCGCTCGGCGGCGTCGAGCGCGTCCGCGCCGAGCCCGGCCGCCGCGGCGGCCCGCAGCACGAGCCCCGCGTCGACGCCCGCCCCCTCGGGGTCGGCCTCGTACGCGGCGGCGGCAAGCAACAGGACGGTTCTTCCGCTCACTTGGCGCACGGTAGTGGCGAACCGCCGCATACGCAGCGCCGGTTGGGCAGGAACCCAACCGGCGCTTCCGTACGCTGTTCCGGCGCACAGGACGCCGAAGTCTCACAACGTCACGAGGTGTGCGGGCAGTTGCCCCGGTACTCCGCGATCGTCAGGCTCGCACTCGGCAGCGGGCAGAGGAACTGCTCGTACCGGGTGTCGTTGTCGATGAAGCGCTTGAGCCAGGAGATGCTGTACTTCGCGATCGTGGTGTTGGACGTGTTCGGCGTGAAGTGCGAGGCGCCGCGCAGCTCCAGATACGCCTTGTCCAGCGAACTCGGAAGGCTCTGGTAGAAGGGCTCGGAGTGCGAGGCGACCGACGCGACGGTGTCGCCGTCGGCGCCCACGACGAGCGTCGGGGTCTTGATCTCGGGCCAGGTCTTGTCGAGGTTCCAGCCGGTCAGGGGGATGGCTGCCTGGAGCGAGGGCCGGCTCTTCGCGGCTTCCAGGGTGCCGCCGCCGCCCATGGAGTGGCCCATGACGCCGAGCCGGCTCGTGTCGATGCGGCCGCGCACCGAGCTCGCTTGCGTCAAGTAGTCCAGCGCGGACAGGAGTTGGCGGCCCCGGCTGTCCGGCTGGTCGAGCGTGGTGTTGGTGTCGATGGTGAAGACGACGAAGCCCTGCGAGGCGAGGCGCGGGCCGAGCCAGGAGATGGACGACTGGTACGCCGTGTAGCCCGGCGAGATCGCGACGGCGCCGAACGTGCCGTCCGATGTCGACGTCGGGTAGTAGATGGTGCCGCCGCCGAAGCCGCTCACGCTCAGCGAGGAGACGTTGGTCTGCGAGACGGCGTAGGAGCCGCGCGAGGCCTCGATGCTGGAGACGGTGGGGGCAGGGCCGCGCTCGTAGGGGTTCTCGGCCGCCTCGGCGGTCATGGCCTGCTGGGTGGCGAGGCCGCCGAGGGCCAGGAGGGTGGCAAGTCCCGTACGGATCAGGCGGGTTCGGAACCTGCTCGCGGCTCGCCCTGCGTGCACGGGGGGCGCCGCACTTCTGTGCTGCTGCACGATGACGTTCCTCTCGGGAGGGCGGAGCCCGTCCCGAGGGCGCCGCCGTGGTCACTGACAGCGACCACGGTGGCGCCGGTTCCGCCTCGCCCGCATCGGCGAAATCACCGGTCTCGCGGGAAAGTCAGCGGACGGGGTGCCCCGCGTCGCGCAGCGTGCCCTTGACCTCGCCGATCCGCAGATCACCGAAGTGGAAGACGGAGGCGGCGAGCACGGCGTCGGCGCCCGCGGCGACGGCCGGCGCGAAGTGCTCCAGCCTGCCCGCGCCGCCCGACGCGATCACCGGCACGGACACGTGCTTGCGGACGGCCTCGATCATCTCGATGTCGTAGCCGTCCTTGGTGCCGTCGGCGTCCATCGAGTTGAGCAGGATCTCGCCCGCGCCCAGCTCGGCGGCCTGGTGCGCCCATTCGACGGCGTCGATGCCGGCGGACTTGCGGCCGCCGTGCGTCGTCACCTCGAAGGAGCCCTCAGGAGTACGGCGCGCGTCCACGGACAGGACCAGCACCTGGCGGCCGAAGCGCTCGGCGATCTCCCGGATGAGGTCCGGGCGGGCGATGGCGGCCGTGTTGACGCCGACCTTGTCCGCGCCGGCGCGCAGCAGCTTGTCCACGTCGTCGGCGGTGCGCACGCCGCCGCCGACGGTGAGCGGGATGAAGACCTGCTCGGCGGTGCGGCGCACCACGTCGTACGTGGTCTCGCGGTTGCCGGAGGACGCGGTGATGTCCAGGAAGGTCAGCTCGTCGGCGCCCTCGGCGTCGTAGACCTTCGCCATCTCGACGGGGTCGCCCGCGTCGCGCAGGTTCTGGAAGTTGACGCCCTTGACGACGCGGCCGTTGTCCACGTCGAGGCAGGGGATGACTCGGACGGCGAGCGTCACTGGGTGGCTCCTCGGAAGGCTTCGAGTTCTACTTCGACCAGGATGCGCGGGTCGACGAAGCCCGAGACGACCACGAGGGTCGTCGCGGGGCGCACCGTGGCGAATACGTCGTTGTGGGCGCGGCCGACCTCGTCGGCGTCCCGCGCGTGGGTCAGATACATCCGGGTGCGGATCACGGACTCGGGGCCGAGCCCGAACTCCGCGATCGCCTCCAGGGCGCCCGCGAAGGCGACGGTCGCCTGCTCGTACGGGTCGCCCTCCCCGTACAGGACGTCCTGGCGGAACGAGGCCGTCCCGCCCACGACGACCCGGTCGCCGGCCGCGACGGCGCGCGCGGACCCGAAGGACTCCTCCCAGGGAGTCCCGGATCGCACGCGCCGCACGCCGTCGTCGGAGGAGGTCATCGGGAGACGGCCGCCAGGGCCTCCTCCAGCGTGAACGCCTTGGCGTACAGCGCCTTGCCGACGATGGAGCCCTCGACGCCGAGCGGTACGAGCTCGGCGATGGCGCGCAGGTCGTCGAGGGAGGAGACGCCGCCGGAGGCGACGACCGGGCGGTCGGTGGCCGAGCAGACGTTGCGCAGCAGCTCCAGGTTCGGGCCCTGCAGCGTGCCGTCCTTGGCGATGTCCGTGACGACGTAGCGGGAGCAGCCCTCGGAGTTGAGGCGCTCGAGCGTCTCGTAGAGGTCGCCGCCGTCGCGGGTCCAGCCGCGGCCGCGCAGCGTCGTGCCGCGGACGTCCAGGCCGACCGCGATCTTGTCGCCGTGCTCGGCGATGATCTTGGCGACCCACTCGGGGTCCTCCAGGGCGGCGGTGCCGATGTTGACGCGGGTGGCGCCGGTGGCGAGCGCGGCGGCGAGCGAGTCGTCGTCGCGGATGCCGCCGGACAGCTCCACCTTGATGTCCATGGCCTTCGCGACCTCGGAGATCAGGTCGCGGTTGTCGCCGGTGCCGAACGCGGCGTCCAGGTCGACCAGGTGCAGCCACTCGGCGCCGGAGCGCTGCCAGGCGAGGGCGGCCTCCAGCGGGGAGCCGTAGGAGGTCTCGCTGCCGGACTCGCCGTGCACGAGGCGGACGGCCTGTCCGTCGCGGACGTCGACGGCGGGGAGCAGTTCGAGCTTGTTGGTCGAGGAGCTCGGGGAAACAGTCACAGTACGGAGATCCAGTTCTTCAGCAGCTGCGCTCCGGCGTCGCCGGACTTCTCGGGGTGGAACTGCGTCGCCCACAGCGCGCCGTTCTCGACGGCGGCGACGAACGGGCCGCCGTGCGTGGACCAGGTGACCTTGGGCGCACGCATGGTCGGGTTGCGGACTTCGAGCTCCCAGTTCTGCACGGCGTAGGAGTGCACGAAGTAGTAGCGCTCGTCGGTGTTCACGCCCGCGAACAGCTGGGAGTCCTGCGGGGCGTCCACGGTGTTCCAGCCCATGTGCGGGACGACGTCGGCCTTCAGCGGCTCGACGACGCCGGGCCACTCGTCGAGGCCCTCGGCCTCCACGCCGTGCTCGATGCCGCGCGCGAACAGGATCTGCATGCCGACGCAGATGCCCATCACGGGGCGACCGCCGGACAGCCGGCGGCCGACGATCCAGTCGCCGCGCGCCTCCTTCAGACCGTTCATGCAGGCGGCGAACGCGCCGACGCCGGGCACGAGCAGCCCGTCCGCGTTCATGGCCCGGTCGAAGTCGCGGGTGATCTCGACGTCGGCGCCCGCGCGGGCGAGGGCGCGCTCGGCGGAGCGCACGTTGCCGAAGCCGTAGTCGAAGACGACGACGCTCTTGGTCTTGTCGGCCGACATCAGTAGAGCCACTCCAACCGCAGGATTCCGGCGACGAGGCACATCGCGGAACCGATTCCCATCAGCACCACGACGCTCTTGGGCAGTTGCTGCTTGTAGAAGGACCAGGCGCCGCCGGCGAGGAAGAGGCCGACGAAGATCAGAACTGCCGACAGGCCACTCACAGCGCGCCCTTCGTGGACGGGAGGATGCCGGCGGCGGCCGCGCGCGGGTCGATCTCGCTCGCGTAGCGCAGGGCCCGGGCGAGGGCCTTGAACTGGCACTCCACGATGTGGTGCGCGTTGCGCCCGTACGGGACGTGGACGTGCAGCGCGATCTGGGCCTGCGCGACGAAGGACTCCAGGATGTGCCGGGTCATCGTCGTGTCGTACTCGCCGATCATCGGCGCCATCTTCTCGGGCTCGGTGTGCACGAGGTACGGGCGTCCCGACAGGTCGACGGTCACCTGGGCGAGCGACTCGTCCAGCGGCACAGTGCAGTTGCCGAAGCGGTAGATGCCGACCTTGTCGCCGAGCGCCTGCTTGAAGGCGGCGCCGAGGGCAAGGGCGGTGTCCTCGATGGTGTGGTGCGAGTCGATGTGCAGGTCGCCCTCGGTCTTCACCGTGAGGTCGAACAGGCCGTGCTTGCCGAGCTGGTCGAGCATGTGGTCGTAGAAGCCGACCCCGGTCGCGACATCGACCTTTCCGGTGCCGTCGAGGTCGATCTCGACGAGGACCGAGGTCTCCTTGGTCGTACGTTCAACACGTCCTGTGCGGCTCATGCGCCACCCTCTTGATTGTTCATTTGGGCCTTCTTGACTTCCCGGGCCGCGTCCAGGAACGCGTCGTTCTCTTCGGGGGTTCCTACGGTGACGCGCAGGCGTCCGGGGACTCCGTTGTCGCGGATCAGGACGCCGCGGTCGAGGATGAACTGCCAGACGGCATGCGGGTCTTCGAAGACGCCGAACTGGATGAAGTTGGCGTCGGCGACGGTGACCTCGAAGCCGAACCCCTCCAACTCCCCGACCACACGGTCGCGTTCGGCCTTCAGCTGCTCCACGTACTGGAGCAGCGTGTCGGTGTACTCCAGGGCGGCGAGCGCCGTCGCCTGGTTCACGGCCGACAAGTGGTAGGGAAGCCGCACCAGTTGGACGGCGTCGACCACGGCCGGGTCGGCGGCGAGGTAGCCGAGCCGCAGCCCGGCCGCGCCGAAGGCCTTGGACATCGTCCGCGAGATGACGAGGTTCGGGCGGCCCTCGATCAGCGAGAGCAGCGACGAGCCGTGGCTGAACTCGGTGTACGCCTCGTCGACGATCACCATCGCGTCCCGCCCCGCGGCCTCGTACAGCGCGAGGACGTCCTCGGCCGCGACCGCGTTGCCGGTGGGGTTGTTGGGGCTGGTGATGAAGACGACGTGCGGCCGGTGCGTCCGGATCGCCTCGACGGCGGCCGGCACGTCGAGCGAGAAGTCCTCGCGGCGCGGGGCGCTCACCCAGCCGGTGTTGGTGCCGCGGGCGAGCAGCGGGTGCATCGAGTACGAGGGCTCGAAGCCGAGCGCCAGACGGCCGGGGCCGCCGAAGGCCTGGAGGAGCTGCTGGAGCACCTCGTTCGACCCGTTGGCCGCCCACACCTGCTCGTACGTGACCGCGTGGCCGGTCGTGCGGGTGAGGTACGTGGCCAGCTCGGTGCGCAGCTCGATCGCGTCCCGGTCGGGGTAGCGGTTGAGCTCGCGGGCGGCGTCGGCGACGCGCTCGGCGATCCGCTGGACCAGCGGCTCGGGCAGCGGGTACGGGTTCTCGTTCGTGTTCAGCCGGACGGCGACGTCCAACTGCGGTGCGCCGTAAGGGGACTTGCCGCGCAGTTCCTCGCGTACGGGAAGGTCGTCGATCCTGGTCACTTGCTCTCGGACTCCTTCGGAACCTTCCACCCGAAACGGGCCTTGATCGCCGCGCCGTGCGCGGGCAGGTCCTCTGCGTCGGCCAGCGTCACCACGGTGGCCGCGACCTCGGCGAGGGCGTCCTTCGTGTAGTCGACGATGTGGATGCCGCGCAGGAAGGACTGGACGGACAGACCGGACGAGTGGCAGGCGCAGCCGCCCGTCGGCAGCACGTGGTTGGACCCCGCGGCGTAGTCGCCGAGGGAGACCGGCGCCCACGGGCCGACGAAGATCGCGCCCGCGTTCCGCACCCGCTGGGCCACCGCGGAGGCGTCGGCGGTCTGGATCTCCAGGTGCTCGGCCCCGTACGCGTCGACGACCTTGAGGCCGTCGTCGAGCGAGTCGACGAGGACGACCGCGGACTGCTGCCCCTTGAGGGCGGGCACGATCCGGTCCTCGATGTGCTTGGTGGCGGCGACCTGGGGTTCGAGTTCCTTCTCGACGGCCTCGGCGAGTTCGGGAGAGTCCGTGACGAGGACGGCCGCGGCCAGCGGGTCGTGCTCGGCCTGGCTGATCAGGTCGGACGCGACGTGCACCGGGTCGGCGGTGGCGTCGGCGAGGACCGCGATCTCGGTCGGGCCCGCCTCGGCGTCGATGCCGATACGGCCCGTGAAGTAGCGCTTGGCGGCGGCCACCCAGATGTTGCCGGGGCCGGTCACCATGTTCGCCGGGGCGCAGGACTCGGTGCCGTACGCGTACATGGCGACGGCCTGGGCGCCGCCGACCGCGTACACCTCGTCGACGCCGAGCAGCGCGCACGCGGCCAGGATCGTCGGGTGCGGCAGGCCGCCGAACTCCTTCTGCGGCGGGGACGCGAGCGCGACGGACTCGACGCCCGCCTCCTGCGCCGGCACGGCGTTCATGATCACGGACGACGGGTAGACGGACCGGCCGCCCGGCGCGTACAGGCCGACGCGCTCGACCGGCACCCACTTCTCGGTGACGGAGCCGCCGGGTACGACCTGCGTCGTGTGGCTGCCGCGGCGCTGCTCGCGGTGGACGATGCGGGCCCGGCGGATCGACTCCTCCAGGGCGGCGCGCACGGCGGGGTCGAGATCGGCGAGCGCCTTGGCGATGGCCTCGGCCGGAACCCGGACGGATTCCAGCGTCACTCCGTCGAATTTCTCCCCGTACTCGATCAGCGCCGCGTCGCCACGATGATGCACGTCCTCGCAGATCGGACGCACCTTCTCCAGGGCGGCCGAGACGTCGAAGTCGGCTCGGGGCAGCAGCGAGCGCAGGGCCTGGCCCTCGGGGAGGGCGGCGCCGCGCAGATCGATTCGAGAGATCACAGAACAATTCTCTCAGATGCGGGTTTACGCTCGGCGCCCCGTATCAGTGGCTGATATCGCGGCAGGCGAGCTGACCACCGGCGTTCAGACGGTCACACAGCGGGCATGAACGGTTGTACGAACCAGGGGTCGCACGGGGGAGGCAGAACAGTCGTGGTCGAGGGGACGACCGGCAACGGCAACGGGGACGTGCCGGACGGGCTGACCGCCACCGAGGTGGGAATGTGGCAGGCGTTCCGCAACGGAAGCGTCTACGACCTGCGGACCGGGGACGCCGAGCGGGACGATCCGCACGGCGGCCACCCCTGGGGCCCGGCGCGCAGCGTGCGGGCGCGCATCGCGGCGTGGCTGCTGCTCGACGGGCCGCCCGCCCTCGACGGCCGGGTCTCCTCGCTCAAGCTCCAGGGCGTGCAGATCACCGACGTGTTCGACCTCGCGGGCGGCAACGTCGTCCCGTACCTGGAGATGAAGGGCTGCCGCTTCGAGAAGGAGGTGCTCCTCCCCGAGGCGCACTTCACGACGGTGCGGCTCATCGACTGCTCGGTGCCCCGCCTCGAGGGCGCCCGGGTCCACACGGAGGGCGATCTGCACCTCGCCCGCTGCCGCTTCCACAACGGGGTCCGGCTCACGGACGCGCACATCGGCACGGACCTGCTGCTCAACCAGGCCGTCGTGTTCCGTGACCGGCGCGGAAAGTCGATCATGGCGGACGGGCTCACGATCGGCCAGGACCTCCAGGCCGAGCAACTGGAGACGCACGGCGAGCTGAGCCTGCGCGGCGCGACGGTCGGCGTCTCCCTGTCGCTGCGGGGCAGCCGGCTGCGGAACACGCAGGGGCGGCGGGCCCTGAACGCGCCGCAGATGTCGGTCGAGCGGACGCTGTACCTCGGCCCCGCCGCGCTCGGCGGCCCGTTCCAGAACGGCGGCGGGACGCCCGCGCGCGGCACCCGCGTGCAGCACTTCGAGTGCGTGGGCGGGATGCGGCTCGACGACGGCCGGTTCGGGGACGCGGTCGACCTGGACTCGGCGCGCTTCACGATGGAGAACGAGCAGGAGGTCTCGATGCGCCGCATCCAGACCCCGGAGCTGCGCTTCCTGTGCGAGAAGCCGGAGCGCGGGCGGATCGTGCTCTCCGGCGCGCGGGCCACCAACCTCGTCGACCGGTCGACGAGCTGGCCGGGCCCGGGGCAGCTCCGCCTCGGCGGCTTCCAGTACGAGAACCTCATCCCCACCGGCTCCTTCCCGCTCGCCCGCCGCCTCGACTGGCTCGCCGCCGCGACCCCCGAGTACAGCCCGGAGCCGTACGAGCAGCTGGCCACGGTGCTGCGCAACAGCGGCGAGGACTCCGACGCGCGCGAGGTCCTCCTCGCCAAGCAGCGCAGGCGCCGCGAGACGCTGCCGATCGCGGCGAAGGTCTGGGGCTACATCCAGGACTGGACGGTGGCGTACGGGTACCGGCCCGGGCGGGCCGCGCTGTGGATGGTGATCCTCTGGGCGCTCAGCGCGGCCTCCTTCTCCCAGGCCCCGCACCCCCGCATCAAGCCCGGCGAGGGCCCGGTCTGGGACCCGGCCCTCTTCACCCTCGACCTCCTCCTCCCCGTCATCGACCTCGGCCAGGCCGCCAGCTGGCAACTCAGCGGCCCCTGGCTGTGGGCCTCGGCGATCCTGATCCTCCTGGGCTGGATCCTGGCGACGACGGTGGCGGCGGGCGCAACGAGGCTGCTCCGCAGGAGCTAGGGGGGTGACCGGGCGGCGCCGCGGAGGCCTCGCGGGGTCCGGTCCGGCGGAATCCCGCCCGTTGCCCCTCACCAGGGCCGGGACCAACGGGGCCCGGCCATCGCCCCCTACGGGCACGCGACCGGGCCGACGGCCCCTCTCACCCATCGCTCCCTGCCGGGGCCAGGTCATCCCCCCACCCGCCCGCCCCCTCCGGGGGCTTCGGCCCCACGGGGAGTCGGCTCGCGCCGACGGGGCCCGTCCCGGCAGTCCTCCCGCCCGGGGACCAGTACGGCCCAGGGCGCCGAGGGCCGACGCGCCGCGCTTCACCGCATCGGACCGCCGGGGCCCGGCAGTCGCCCCGCCCCGGGTGCCGTCGTCGTTGCACGTGGCCGACGTGGTCAAGGTCCGGTCACGGGGGCCGAAGCCCCCGGAGGGGGCGGGTGGGTGGGAGGTGGCCGGGCAACGGCGCGACCGGGCCCCGTACCGAGGAACCGGCGCCGCAGGGTCACCCCGACCCCGCACACCCAGCACCGCAGACGCCACACACGACCCCGCACGCCTGCGCCGCAAACCCCAACCCCGGCCCCGCACACCCAGTACCGCAGGCGCCGACCCCAGCCCAGCAGGCCCGCCCCGCAACCGCCACCCCCGGCCCCCCTCTCCCCCACCGCGAACGTCGCCCCGGCCCCACCCGTCCCGCGCCCGCGCCCGCGCCCGCGCCCGCGCCGCCGTATCCCCGCCCCAGCCCCCCGGCAAAAATCCGTCGGCGGGGGCAACCATCCGCCCACCCCAGCCGTCATCCCAGCGCAACCACGTCCCCGCGCGCAGAAGGAGGCCGCCCCGTGCCATTTCTGCGCGCCCTCGTCCGCACGACCCGCATGCTCCGGCACACCGCCGGCCTCGGCATCGGCCTCCCGCCGGACGAGGAACTGCTGCTCGACGCCCCGGACGACCGCCTCGCCCCCGCCCTCGTGGCCGCGGGCCGCGGCGACCACATCCCCGCCGCGAAGGCCCTCGCCCAGACCCGCGACGCCGCCGAGTGGGAGAACCGGGACCGCGGCGTGCAGCGCCTCGCCTCGTTCGCCGCCGCCCGCCCCGAATGGTTCGAGGCCTGGCAGAAGGCCTCGCCGCACGACCCCGACCTGCTCCTCGTCAAGGCCGAACTCGCCGTCACCCGCGCCCTCGCCGCGCCCGCCCACGCCGAGCTCCTGCGCGAGGTCACCCCGCTGATCCTGGCCGCCGCCGAGTCCGACCCCCGCGACCCGGTCCCCTGGCGCATCGCCCTCGACCACGCCCGCGGCACCAACGCCCCGCACACCGAGTTCGAGCAGCTGTGGGCCCGCGCGGTGCGCCGCTCCCCGCACCACTACGGCTGCCACGTCGCGGCCCTGCGCTATCTGTCGGCCGCCTGGTACGGCTCGCACCGCGAGTGCTTCGACTTCGCCGAACGCGCCGCGCAGGACGCCCTGCCCGGCTCGCTGCTGCAGGCGCTCCCGGCCCGCGCGGCCCTCGCGTACCTGACGTCCGGCGCCCCGAAGACCGGCATCCCGCGCACCCGCCTGGACGCCGCGGCCGACCTCGCCGTGGAGCTGTCCCGCAGTTACGAGCCGGCGGACCCGTGGCCCGCCGAGGTGCGCAACCTGCTGACCTGCGTACTGGTCGAACTCGAACGCTGGGACGACGCCCTGGAGCAGCTGCGGCTCATCGGCCCGTACGCGACGACGTTCCCCTGGGACCGGCTCACGGACGACCCGCTGGGCCATTTCATGGAGCTGCGCGGACAGGTCCGTCTGGAGGTCGCGGCGACGATGCCGCTGCGCGGCGGACCGGCCCGGTCCGACGACCATTACGCTTGACCGACGTGACCACCGTCCGACTTCCGCTGTTCCCGCTCAACTCGGTGCTGTTCCCGGGACTCGTGCTCCCGCTGAACGTGTTCGAGGAGCGCTATCGCGCCATGATGCGCGATCTGTTGAAGGCGTCGCCCGACGATCCGTCGGAGCCCGACACCGAACCGTCCACCTCGGAGGAGCCCCGCCAGTTCGTGGTCGTCGCGATCCGCGACGGCCACGAGGTCGCGCCCAGTGCGCCCGGAATGCCCGACGAGGTGACGACCAAGGAGGCGGGCGCGGGACCGGCCGCGGGCTTCGGCGACGCCCCGATCGCCTCCTTCCACGCCGTCGGCTGCATCGCGGACGCCGCGACGATCAGGGAGCGCGCGGACGGCAGCTTCGAGGTGCTCGCCACGGGCACGCGCCGGGTGAAGCTGCACTCGGTCGACGCCTCGGGCCCGTATCTGACGGCCGAGGTGGAGGAGCTGGACGAGGAGGACGGCGAGGAGGCGGGCGCCCTCGCGGAGGGCGTGCTGCGCGCGTTCCGCTCGTACCAGAAGCGGCTCGCGGGCGCCCGTGAGCGCTCGCTGACGACGGGCGCGGAGCTGCCGGACGAGCCGTCGGTGGTGTCGTACCTGGTCGCGGCGGCCGCGGTCCTCGACGTACCGACGAAGCAGCAGCTGTTGCAGGCCGAGGACGTGGCGTCGCGGCTGCGCGAGGAGCTGACGCTGCTGCGCGCGGAGACGGCGATCATCCGCCATCTGCCCTCGCTGCCCGCGACGGAACTCACCCGCCAGTCGACCAGCCTCAACTGACGTCACTCAACTCACTTAGGGAAGCGGCACGTTGGCGAAGAAGGCCAAGAAGCAGCAGAGCCAGTCCGGCGGCACCCCCGCCACCGTCGCCCTCACCACCGCGGGCACCGTCTTCACGGTCCACTCCTACGAGCACGACCCCGCGCACGCCTCGTACGGCGAGGAGGCCGCGGAGGCGATGGGCGTGTCCCCTGACCGGGTGTTCAAGACGCTCGTCGCGGACGTGGACGGCGCGCTCGTCGTCGGCGTCGTGCCGGTGGCGGGCCAGCTCGACCTGAAGGCGCTCGCGGCGGCGGTCGGCGGCAAGCGCGCCACCATGGCCGACCCGGCGCTCGCGGAGCGCACGACCGGGTACGTGCGGGGCGGCATCTCGCCGCTCGGGCAGCGCAAGAAGCTGCGTACGGTCATCGACTCCTCCGCCGGGAAGCACGACACGATCTGTGTCTCGGCGGGGCGCCGCGGCCTCGAGGTCGAACTGGCGCCCGGGGACCTCGCGGCGCTCACGGACGCGGTCCTCGCGCCCGTCGGGCGTGCGTGACCCCTCGACGTGCCCCGCCGCTTCGGCTAAGTACCGAGGACATGTCGAAGAAGACACGCAAGCGCAAGTGGCGGATCAAGAAGGGCAAGGCCAACCACGGGCGACGGCCCGCGTAAGGCACGCCTGAACGCCCTCTTGAGGATCAGCGCGCGCTCAGCCGGCCGCGGATGTCGTCGAAGTGCGAATGCACCGCGGCCTCCGCGGCCTCCGCGTCCCCGGCCCGCACCGCGTCGACGATCCGGCCGTGCATCCGGGCCAGCTCCGCGCCGTCCGCGTTCTCGGGAGCCCGCCCGATGTCCTGCGCCCGCGACTGGTGAAAGGCGCTCCAGAACGCGTCCAGCAACTCGCTGAGCAGCCGGTTCGCCAGCGGCCCGTACAGCGCGAGATGGAACTCCCGGTCGGTCGCGGCGTCGATCGCCCCGCCCTCGGCGACCTCCTCGTGCATCCGCCGTACGAGCCCGTCGAGCACGCCGAGCTCCGGCTCGCCGAGCCGCCCGACGAGGCTGCTCATCAGGCCCGCCTCCAGCGCCTCCCGCATCTGCAGCAGTTCGAGCAGGCTGTCCTCGCCCCTGCGGTGCCCGACGACGGTGCGGAACGCGAGCCCGTCGATCAGCGGTTCGAGCGACATCGACCCGACGTACGTCCCGAATCCGCGCCGGATCTCGACGATGTGCTTGGCCTGCAGCGACTTCAGAGCCTCGCGCAGCGAGTTGCGGCTGACCGCGAACCGCTCCATCAGCTCGGTCTCGGTCGGCAGCGGGTCGCCGGGTCCGAGGCCGCCCTCGACGATGAATTCCTTGATCTTCTGCTGCGCGTCGTCCGCGACCAGCGCTCGCATTCAGGCCCCTCCTGTGGTCTTGACCGTGCTCGTTCCCATGATCCGCCGGATTCTTCGAACCCTTGACAGTCTGCTCGACGGTGGAGCACTGTCACCTCCAGGACGTAGGACATCCTACGTCCCATCTCCGTACACCGTCAGTTAACCCTGGAGACCACCGCCATGACTCTCCGAGCCCCGCTCCCCGCCCCGTTCCGGGGCGTCGTACCGCCGCTGGTCACCCCGCTCACCGCCGAGGGGGAGGTGGATGTCGCCTCCGTGAGCCGGCTCGCCGAGCACCTCATCGGCGCCGGGGTGCACGGCCTCTTCCTGCTGGGCTCCAGCGGCGAGACCGCCTACCTCACGGACGCCCAGCGCCGCACCGCCCTGGAGGCCGCCGTCGACGCGGCGGCGGGCCGGGTCCCAGTCCTCGCCGGCGTCATCGAGACGACCACGGCCCGGGTCCTGGAGCGGGCGCACGACGCGGTGAAGGCGGGCGCCGACGCGCTCGTGGCGACCGCGCCGTTCTACACCCGCACCCACCCGGCCGAGATCGCGGACCACTTCCGCCGGATCCGCGCCGGCGCGGACCTGCCCCTGTTCGCGTACGACATCCCGGTCGCGGTGCACAGCAAGCTCGGCCGCGGCACGATCCTCGAACTGGCCGCCGACGGCACCCTCGCGGGCCTCAAGGACTCCAGCGGCGACGAGGGCTCCCTGCGCCGGCTGCTCGCCCCGCTGCGCGCCGCGGCCCCCGCGTTCTCGGTGTTCACGGGCGCCGAGCTGACCGTGGACGGGGCACTCCTCGCGGGCGTCGACGGCGTCGTCCCCGGCCTCGGCAACGTCGACGCGCACGGCTACGTCCGGCTCTACGAGGCCGCGCGCGCCGGCGACTGGGACGCGGCCCGCGCCGAGCAGGACCGCCTCGCCGCGCTCTTCGCGATCACGGACGCCGGCGACCCGGCCGTCATGGGCGGCTCCTCCTCGGCGCTCGGCGCCTTCAAGGCGGCCGTCCACCTCCGGGGGGTCATCGACTGCCCCGCGACGGCCGCGCCGCAGATCCCGCTCGGCGAGGACGGGTTCGCGTACGTCCGCCGCCACCTGGTCGAAGCGGGTCTGCTGTGACGACGGCCGTGCGGGAGCCCTGGTACCGGGACATCGGCCCCGCCCGCTGGAAGTCCTTCTTCGCCGCCTGGATCGGCTACTTCCTCGACGGCTTCGACTTCGTCCTGATCACCCTCGTACTGACCGAGATCGGTGACGACTTCGGGCTCTCCGGGGTCGAGCAGGCGAGCCTGGTCTCCGGCGCGTTCATCACGCGCTGGCTGGGCGGCGCGGTCCTCGGCGCGCTCGGCGACCGGTTCGGCCGCAAGGCGGCGATGGTCGTCTCGATCGTGCTCTACTCCTTCGGCACCTTCGCCTGCGGTTTCGCCTGGGACTACACGAGCCTGTTCACCGCGCGCCTGCTGATCGGCATGGGCATGGCCGGCGAGTACAGCGCGAGCGCCACGTACGTCCTGGAGAGCTGGCCGGCGAAGCTGCGCAACCGCGCGTCCGGCTTCCTGATCTCCGGCTTCTCGCTCGGCGGCGTCCTCGCGGCCGAGGTGTACGGGCTGGTGGTCCCGAACCACGGCTGGCGCTGGCTGTTCTACATCGGCCTGTTCCCCGTGGTGGTCGCGCTGTGGGTGCGGCGGGCGCTGCCGGAGGCGGAGGAGTGGCAGGAGCAGGTGGCGGACACGGGGCGGCGGCCCAACCCGTTCCGCCCGCTGTTCGCCACGCGCCGCCTCGCGACGGTCAACACGGTCCTCGCGGTGGTGGCGACGGGCGCCCTGTTCGCGGTGTTCACGCCGCTCGGCGTGGGTGCGGTACCGGCCCTGTCCGTGGTGGCGGCGGCCTGTCTGCTGGCCTTCACGGTCCAGCTGGGCGGCCGCAAGCGGTGGCTGCTGTACGTGGCGCTGACGGTGACCGTGTTCTGCGCGTTCCTGTACAGCTGGCCGGTGCAGGCGCTGCTGCCGACATACCTGAAGACCGAGCTGGGCTACTCCCCCTCCGAGGTCACCGACGCCCTGTTCTGGGCGGGCTTCGGCACGGCCGTCGGCTGCGTCGTGGCGGGCTTCATCGGCGACCGGTTCGGCACGCGGCGGGCGTACGCGGTGACGCTGCTCGTCGGCATCGCCTTCGTCTTCCCGGTGTTCGCGGTCCACGACAGCCCGGTGGGGCTCGGCATCCTGCTGTTCTGCATGCTCGCGTGCATGCAGGGCATCTCGGGCCTGCTCCCCAAGTACATCGCGGGCCACTTCCCGACCGAGACGCGCGCGGCGTCGCTCGGCTTCACGTACAACGTGGGGGCCCTCGGCGGCGCGGTCGCCCCGGTGCTCGGCGCGCGGCTCGCCTCGGGGATGTCGCTCGGCCAGTCCCTGGCGATCCTGACGTTCGCCCTCACGCTCGTGGTGATCGTCCTGATCGGCTTCGACGTCCCGAACCGGCTGAACCGCCTGGTGGACCGGGAGGGGCCGAGCGACTATCTGGCCGAGGAACCGACGGGCCGCACCCCGGCGCCTGCCGACGGCTCCGCCGCGCGGCACGGCTGAGGCGCCAGGGCTACGGGGCCGTGGGCGCGGCCTTGCCGTCGTGCCCCGGCCCGTACGGGGTCGCGAAGTACGGGTCCGGGTCGCGCGGCCCGAACAGGCCGGTGAGGCCAAGGTGCACGACCAGCGCCGCCAGCGGCCACGCCAGCAGCGCCCCCTTGGCGTTCAGCTCCAGGGGGGCGTCGAACACGACGCCCTTGCCGACCTCCTTGGCGTGCTCGGCGACGTTCTGCGTCGGGCCGAGCCAGATGCCGAAGCGCCAGGCGAGGACCCCGCCGAGCAGGCTGCCCAGGGCCAGGCCCACGACCAGCGGTACGCCGCCGCGCCTGCGCCACAGGAAGACGGCCGCCCCGGTGACGGCGCCGAACGCGAGCCCGAGCAGGGCGAACGTTCCGTCGATGCCGATGGCCTGCTCGCCCTCGGTGTCCTTGAGGTAGACCGCCGAGGCGTCCGAGACCAGCGGGACCCGCGGCGCGAGCCACATCCACAGCGCACCGAGCGCGAGCCCCAGCACCGCGACGCCGATCGTCACGACGGCGGCCTCGCGCAGTTCGGCCCGGAGCCCCGGACCGTCCTCCTCGTGCCCGTGCGGAGCGGCGGGCGCGGGCGGCAGATGTCCGGTCATGGGGTCGGGGGCCTGCCAGGGGTCGCTGTGCCCGTTGTTGTGCGGGGGCTGATGGGGTGGCGGTGTCAGCGGTGCGGTCACCCTGCCATCGTGCCAGGCGTCGCTGTGCGGCGCGTCACCGGACGGCGGCCCGGCGGTAGGCCCAGGTGGCCGCCGCCAGCGAGGCGACGCCGACCGCCGCGCAGACGCCCAGGTCGAGCAGGACCACGCCCCAGTCGGGGTGCTCGGCGAAGGTCCGCGCGAACGCCTCGACCCCGTACGTCGACGGGAGCAGGTCCCGCCCCCACTGCACGAACTCCGGCATCCGGTCGGCCGGCAGCACCCCGAGCAGCAGCGCCGCGGACATGCCCAACTGGCCGAGCAGCGTGGCCAGTTCCGGCCGGGGTGCGAGGAGCCCGAGCGCGGCGCCGAGGCCGGCGAGGGCGGCGCCCGCCAGCGGGATCACCGCGGCGAGCACCCACAGGTGGGCGAGCGGCAGCTGGAACAGCGCGCAGCCGACGACCGCGGTGACCACGGTCCCCGGCACGGTGAACGAGGCGTACGCGCCCGCGGCGCCGAGCACCACGGAGGCGGGCGGCACCGGCAGCGTCGCGTAGTGGTCGAGCCCGCCGGCCGCCCGCAGCTGCCCGAAGTACTGGGCGAGCAGGTTCAGCGCGACGAACGCGACGACGAGCACCGCGGACCCGGCCACCACGGCCTGTGCCTCACGGCCGCCCTGCGCGACGACGCCGCGCATGAGGATCATGATGCCGATGCTCTGGAACGTCGCCACGAACAGCAGCGGGATCCGGGCCACCCGGGCCCGGCTGAGCTGCGCCCGGTAGACGGCGGCGAGCGAGGGCAGGAAGCGGGCACGGGGCGCGAGCAGCTCCTCGGCCGCCTCCGGCACGGACGCCTGGCGCGCCGGGGCCGCCTCGACGGGAATGACACTCACGCCTTCACCAGGCCCTTCACGCCGCTGCGGCTGCCGCCGAGCGCCAGGTACACGTCCTCCAGGCTCGGCGTCGCGAGCGTGAAGTCGTCGAGGTAGTCGAAGGCCGGGCCGCCGGTGACGGCGGCGACGGCGGAACGGGCCGCGTCCGGTGCGAGCCGCAGCGACCAGCGCCGCCCTGATTCCACGGCGTGCGCGCGCAGCCGCGCCACCTCGTCGAGCTCCACCGGAGCCTCCTGGCGCCACACGAGTTCCACGCGCACCTCGCCGGCGACGCGTTCCTTGAGGCCCGCCGGGGTGTCGCAGGCGATCACGCGGCCCTGGTCGAGCACGGCCACCCGGTCGAGCACGGTCTCGGCCTCGATCACATTGTGGGTGACCAGCAGCACGGTCGTGCCGCGCTCGGCCCGGCGGCGGTCCACGGCGGACCATACGGCGCGGCGGGCCACCGGGTCCATGCCGGTGGTCGGCTCGTCGAGCACGAGCAGGGGGCGTTCGCCGACGAGGGCGGCGGCGAAGCAGGCGAGCCGTCGCTGGCCGCCGGACAGCTTCTTGATCGGGCGGGAGGCGAGCGCGGTGAGGCCGAGTTCGTCGAGGACGTCGTCGCGGGCGGCCCGCGCGTCCTTCAGGGGGAGCCCGCGGAGCCGTCCGGTGGTCTCGGCGGCGAGCGCGACGGTCAGTTCGTCGAGGGCGGTCGACTCCTGGCCGAGGTAGGCGAGGATGCGGGAGGCGCGCTCGGGGTGGCGGACGATGTCGTGCCCGAGGATCTCGACGCTTCCCGCGTCGGGGCGCATCAGACCGGTCAGCTGCCGTACGAGGGTGGACTTGCCCGCGCCGTTCGGCCCGAGGAGCCCGAAGATCTCGCCGCGCCGGATGTCGAGCCGTACGTCGTCCGTGGCCCGCAGCTCCGGCGTCCCGGGCGCGCCGCGGCGCCCGCGCGAGGCCGGATAGGTCTTCCGCAGACCCCGCACCGCGCACACCACAGAGCCCGCATTACGCTTCTGGGCGACGGCATCGGTGCGCATACTCACGAGGGACGAGCCTACGGGGTCCGGCGTTCACGATTGCACGCGGGGCGGGACATTTCCCCGGACCGGACGAGTCGGTTTCGCGGCACCGGCGCCACGGAATGTTTCCGCCACACCGGCGTTGCGCCCTCGGGGCTCCGCCCCGGACCCCGCGCCTCAAACGCCGGCGGGGCTGAATTTGCCGAACCGGCGTTGCGGCCTCGGGGCTCCGCCCCGGACCCCGCTGCTCAATCGCCGCAGGGGCTTCAAATACCGGCACCGGCGTCACGGCCCCCCGCACCCCTGTTTTCCCCCCGCCCATCTCCCACCCACCCGCCCCCTCCAGGGGCGTCGGCCCCACGGGGTGCCGCATCGGCCGCGGTCGACCGCCACCGCCTTGGGCAATCTGCCGCCTTGGGCGGCAGGGTGGGCAAGGCGGCGCCCGGTGCCGCGCAACAAGGGTGCGGGGGCCGACCCCGGTACGGCGAAAAAGCCCCGGTGCCGCGCAACAGAGACGACGGGCGCCAACCCCGGCACGGCGAAAAGACCCCGGTGCCGCGCAACAGGGACCACCAGCGCCAACCCCGGTACAGCCCAAAGACCCCGGCGCCGCGCTACCCCGAACCCGCCCGCCTAGTCCGCGGCCGCCGCATGCTCCGCCGTGCGGATGTCGATCTCGCGCCAGAAACCCGCCCGGATCGCATACCGGTCATGCTCGTCGATCTGGTCGTCCTTGTGCGCGAGCAGCCCGAACCTGGCCGCGTACCGCAACAGCTCCCCGTCGATCCGGTGCGGCACCCGCGGATACATGGTCGCCAGCTTCTGCAACCGCGCCTGGTCCCCCAACCGCTCCCGCCACCTCCGCGCGAACACCTGCCCGACCTCGTACGGATCCCCGCCGATCGCGGTGATGTCCTCCTCGCGGTCGGCCCACCGCTGCTCCGCCGTGGTGAGCTGCGCCAGCGTCGGCAAGGACGCCACATCAGCGGGCTCCCCGCCGCCACCGGGCCGCTCGACCCACCCCTTGTCGGACGACCACCGCAGCGTCGCGTTGGCGGGATGCTGGGCGACCTGCGCCCCCGGTCCGCGCAGCGCGGCGAGGTCCTTGGGCGTGGGCACGCCCTTGCCGACCCCGGCCCGCTCGTCCTCCGCCGAAGACGCCGCCGAATCCGAGGCCACCTCACCGTTCTCGCCGCGCGCGGCCGGCGCGTGCTGCACGGACGCCCCCTCCCCCGGCTCCTCCACCGGACGCCCCGCGGAGGAGAGCGCGGACTCCGGCAGCGGCGCGGACAGGATCGCGGCGATCTCCGGGCGGGGCACGGGCGGCGGGGCGCAGATCCCGCCGAGCTCCTTGGCGCGTACCGCCTTGGTGATCCAGGCCCGGTCGAGCACCCGCCGCTCGTCGGCCTCGGCGACCAGGTCCTCGGACTGGTTGTAGTCGCCGTCGGCGGCCTGCACGGCCCACAGGTGGACGGCGACCCCGTGCTCCTTGGCGGCCATCATGCCGGGCAGCAGATCCCCGTCCCCGGTCACGAGCACGATGTCCGAGCAGGCCCGATTGCGGGCCAGCTCGGTCAGCTCGGCGTGCATCGCCGCGTCGACGCCCTTCTGCGCCCAGCGGCCGTCGGACCGGGTCAGCGCGCCGAGCCGCACGGTGACGCGGGGCATGACGCGCAGCCGCCGGTGCTCGGGCTGCGGCACCCTGTCGGGCGCCCCGTCGAACCAGTAGATGCGCAGCAGCTCCCGGCCGGTCTCGGCCTCGGCGCGCTCGCGCAGACCCTGGATGAGGGCGGCGTGGTCGACATGGATCCGGGAGCGGGAGGGCTCGCCCGCGAGCAGGCTCGCCGCGGCCCCCAGCAGATATCCGGCATCCACCAGAACGATGCAACGATCCACGCGATCCACCCTCTTTCCGCCGACTTGCAAGGAGTCCGGGCACGCTCCACGGGACGGCTCCCGCGGCTTCGCTTCGGGTTTCCTTCGAGTCTGCCCGACCGCGCGGGGGTTAACGGCCCGAACTGGATCTTCGGCGTGGCGGAAGCCGTGAACCCGCGACGGACTCTCGACGACCCACACCCGTTACGAACGGTAATACTCCGAAATGCGTTCTTCCTCCGCCTGTGTGAATCTGAAGCCGGCCCTGGCCCCTAGATCCCCCTCAGGAGGCAGATCACCATGGCCAAGAACCGTAAGCAGAACCGCCATCAGCAGAAGGCTGCCGAGCAGGCCCGTCCGGACGAGCAGGCCCGGTCCTCGGCCATGGAGGCACAGGCCAAGTCGGCCGTGGAGGCGACTCCGGGCGACGTGGCCCGCAAGCACCGCGAGCGCCGCTTCGGCCACAACTGAGGCGCATCGCAGGGAAGTTGGCACACAGCGAGGGGCGCACCCGGAACTCCGGGTGCGCCCCTCGCGCATGCGTGCGTGCGGTCAGCCGGCCAGGCAGGACGGGCCGAGCAGCACCTTCAGGTCGCCGTACAGCGCCGGGTCGGGCTTCACCCGGTGCCGGTCGAGCCGCAGCACCGTGGTCTTGCGCGGCCCCTGGAGCTTGATCCGGACCTCGCTGTCGCCCCGGTGGTTGGTGAGGATCTCGCCGAGGCGGCTGATCATCGGCGGGGTCACCTTGAGGGCGGGGATGGTGAGGATCACCGGCGCGTTGGTGCCCGCGTTGGAGAGGTCGGGGACCTGCATCTCCATGGCGACCAGGCGCGGCACGTCCTCGCGCTTGTCGAGGCGGCCCTTGACGAAGACGACGGCGTCCTCGACGAGCTGGGTCGAGACCAGCTGGTACGTCGCCGGGAAGAACATGCACTCGATGGAACCGGCGAGGTCCTCGACGGTGGCGATCGCCCAGGCGTTGCCCTGCTTGGTCATCTTGCGCTGGAGGCCGGAGATGATGCCGCCGACCGTGACGACCGCGCCGTCCCCGAAGTCACCTCCGGTGAGCTGGCCGATGCCCGCGTCCGCCTTGTCGGAGAGCACGTGCTCCAGGCCGAACAGTGGGTGGTCGGAGACGTACAGGCCGAGCATCTCGCGCTCCTGGGCGAGCAGGTACGTCTTGTCCCACTCGTCGGTGGAGAACTCGACGTCGAGGCCGAAGCCCGGCTCGTCGCTCTCGCCCTCGCCCATGCCGCCGAAGAGATCGAACTGTCCCTCGGCCTCCTTGCGCTTCACCGCCACGACGTTGTCGATCATCGGCTCGTACTGGGCGGTGAGGCCCTTGCGGGTGTGTCCCATCTGATCGAAGGCACCGGCCTTGATCAGCGATTCCGTCGTCCGCTTGTTGCAGGCCGCGGCCTCGATCTTGTCGAGGTAGTCGGGGAACGAGGTGAACTTCCCCTTCGCCTTGCGGGCCCGGGTGATCGACTCCACCACGTTCCCTCCGACGTTGCGGACCGCTTCCAGGCCGAAGAGGATCACGTCGTCGCCCTGGGCGGCGAAGTTGTGCACCGACTCGTTCACGTCCGGCGGGAGGACCTTGATCTTCATGCGCCGGCACTCGTTGAGGTAGACGGCCGACTTGTCCTTGTCGTCCTTCACCGAGGTGAGCAGCGCGGCCATGTACTCGGCCGGGTAGTTCGCCTTCAGGTACGCGGTCCAGTAGGTGACCAGGCCGTACGCGGAGGAGTGCGCCTTGTTGAACGCGTAGCCGGCGAACGGCACCAGGACGTCCCACAGGGCCTGGATCGCCTGGTCGGAGAAGCCCTTCTTCTTCGCGCCCTCCTGGAAGAGGACGAAGTTCTTCGCCAGCTCCTCGGGCTTCTTCTTGCCCATCACGCGGCGCAGCACGTCGGCCTCGCCGAGCGAGTACCCGGCGACGATCTGCGCGGCCTTCTGCACCTGCTCCTGGTACACGATCAGGCCGTAGGTCAGGCCGAGCGTCTCCTTCAGGGGCTCTTCGAGCTCCTTGTGGATCGGCGTGATCTCCTGCCGGCCGTTCTTGCGCTCCGCGTAGTTGATGTGCGAGTTCATGCCCATCGGGCCCGGCCGGTACAGGGCCGAGACGGCGGAAATGTCCTCGAAGTTGTCGGGCTGCATCTGGCGAAGGAGCGAGCGCATCGGGCCGCCGTCGAACTGGAAGACGCCCAGCGTGTCACCGCGGCAGAGCAGTTCGAAGGTCTTCGGGTCGTCCAGCGGGAGGTCGAGCATCTCCAGGTCGATGCCCTTGTTGGACCGCACCATCTTGACGGCGTCGTCCATGATCGTCAGGTTGCGCAGGCCCAGGAAGTCCATCTTCAGCAGGCCGAGCGACTCGCACTGCGGGTAGTCCCACTGCGTGATGGTCACGCCGTCGGTGTGCCGGGTCCACAGCGGGGCGTGGTCGACGATGGGCTCGCTGGACATGATGACGCCGGCCGCGTGCACACCCATCTGCCGGACCAGGCCCTCGACGCCCTTGGCGGTGTCGATGACCTTCTTGACGTCCGGCTCGTTCTCGTACATCCCCCGGATCTCGCCGGCCTCGCTGTAGCGCGGGTGCTGGGGGTCGGTGATGCCGGAGAGGTCGATGCCCTTGCCGAGGACGTCGGCGGGCATCGCCTTGGTGAGGCGGTCGCCCATCGCGTACGGGTAGCCGAGCACGCGCGCGGAGTCCTTGATCGCGTTCTTGGCCTTGATCTTGCCGTAGGTGCCGATCATGGCGACCTTGTCGGCGCCGTACTTCTCGGTCACGTACCTGATCACTTCGACGCGCCTGCGCTCGTCGAAGTCGATGTCGACATCGGGCATGGAGACGCGCTCGGGGTTGAGGAACCGCTCGAAGATCAGTCCGTGCGTGATCGGGTCGAGGTCGGTGATGCCCATGGCGTACGCGACGATCGAACCGGCCGCGGAGCCACGGCCCGGGCCCACCGCGATGCCGTTGTTCTTGGCCCACATGATGAAGTCGGCGACGACCAGGAAGTATCCCGGGAACCCCATCTGGATGATGATGTCCATCTCGTACTCGACCTGCTTCTGGCGGTCCTCGGGGACGCCGCCCGGGTAGCGGCGGTTCATGCCGACCCGGACCTCCTCCTGGAACCAGGTGACCTCCGTGAAGCCTTCCGGGATGTCGAACTTCGGCATGAGGTCGCGCTTCTCGAACATGCCGGTCGTGTCGATCTGCTCGGCCACGAGCAGCGTGTTGCGGCAACCCTCCTGCCAGGCGTCCGAGGAGTCGATGGCGTACATCTCGTCCGTGGACTTCAGGTAGTAGCCCGTGCCGTTGAACCGGAAGCGGTCCGGGTCGGAGAGGTTCTTGCCGGTCTGGATGCACAGCAGCGCGTCGTGCGCCGTCGCCTCGTTCGCGTACGTGTAGTGCGAGTCGTTCGTCACCAGCGGCGGGATGCCGACCTTCTTGCCGACCCGCAGGAGGTCCTCGCGGACCCGGTGCTCGATGTCGATGCCGTGGTCCATCAGCTCCAGGAAGTACCGGTCCTTGCCGAAGATGTCCTGGTACTCGGCGGCCGCCTTGACCGCCTCGTCGAACTGGCCGAGGCGCAGCCGGGTCTGCAGCTCACCGGAGGGGCAGCCGGTGGACGCGATGATGCCCTCGCTCCACTGGGAGAGCGTCTCCTTGTCCATGCGCGGCCACTTCTGCAGCCAGCCCTCGGCGTACGCGTCCGAGGACAGCTTGAACAGGTTGTGCAGTCCCGTGCTGTTCGCCGCCCACATCGTCTTGTGGGTGTAACCACCGGAACCGGACACGTCGTCGCGCTTCTGGTGCGGCTGGCCCCACTGGACCTTCCGCTTGTTGCGCCGGGACTCCGGGGCCACGTAGGCCTCGATGCCGATGATCGGCGTGATGCCCGCCTTCTCCGCGGTGTGGAAGAAGTCATACGCGCCGTGCAGGTTGCCGTGGTCGGACATCGCGATGTGCGTCATGCCCATGTCGCCGGCGGCCTTGAACATGTCCTTGAGCCGCGCCGCACCGTCCAGCAGCGAGTACTGGGTGTGCACATGCAGGTGCGTGAAGGGCGGCTTGGACACGGTGGGGGCCTCCAATGGAAAACACCGGGCGACGGATGAGGGACAGCTTGGAAGTCTACGACCGGTCACTGACAACGGCCGGGCACTCCGGAGTACGGTCGTGCGTTGGACAGATCAGAACATCTGTCCCACGCGTCATGACGGCGCACCGGACCATCCCGCACCAGGAGGCACCCAGCGATGTCGGAACCGCAGCCCACCGCTGAGCAGCGCGGCGAGCAGATCCTCGCCGTCTTCGACACCGCGTTCGGCGAGCTCCTCGCCGCCGACCCGGCGGCCTTCCGGGTCAAGTTCCGCAAGATGGCGGCCTCGGCCTTCGCGTTCTACCGCGGCACGGCCTGCCTGTTCTACGGGGACGTGGAGCGCGAGCAGCACGGCGGGCCGTACCTGGACGAGCGGACCAGCCGGGTGTGGATCCACGGCGACCTGCACGCGGAGAACTTCGGCACGTACATGGACTCCACGGGCCGCCTGATCTTCAACGTGAACGACTTCGACGAGGCGTACGTGGGCCCCTTCACCTGGGACCTCAAGCGCTTCGCCGCCTCCGTCGCCCTGATCGGCTACTCCAAGGCGCTGAGCGACGAGCAGATCACGGACCTCGTGCGCACGTACGCGGCGGCCTACCGCGAGCGCATTCACGCGCTGGCGACCGGCGCCAAGAGCGACGAGGTGCCGCCCTTCACGCTGGACACGGCCGAAGGGCCGCTCCTGGAGGCGCTGCGCGACGCCCGCTCGCTGACCCGTTTCAGCCTGCTGGAGTCCATGACGGAGATCCGCGACTTCGAGCGCCGCTTCGCCGAGGGCGGCGGCTCCATCGAGCTGGACGCGGCGACGCGCTACAAGGTGCTCGCGGCGTTCGACGGGTACCTGGAGACGCTGCCGGAGGCCTCCCTCGCGCGCCCCGACTCGTACCGGGTGAAGGACGTGGTCGGGCGCCGCGGCATCGGCATCGGCTCCGCGGGCCTGCCCTCGTACAACATCCTCCTGGAGGGCAACAGCGACGCGCTCGAGAACGATGTCGTGATCTACATGAAGCAGGCCCAGACGCCGGCCGTCTCGCGGCACATCACCGATCCGGCGGTCCGCGGCTACTTCCAGCACGAGGGCCACCGCACGGTCATCTCGCAGCGCGCCCTGCAGGCGCACGCCGACCCGTGGCTCGGCTGGACGGAGCTCGACGGCGCGGGGCAGCTGGTCGCCGAGATCTCGCCGTACGCGGTGGACCTGGACTGGGGCGACATCGACGAGTACGAGGAGATCGCGGCGGTCGTCGCCGACCTCGGCAGGGCCACGGCGACGATGCACGCGGCGGCGGACGACCAGTCCGGCGAGTCGCTGGTGCCGTTCTCCACGGAGCGCGCCATCGACGCGGCGATCGCGGCCGACGAGGAGGGCTTCGCGCCCCTGCTGGTCGACTTCGCGCACTCCTACGGGGCACGCGCGCGTGCGGACCACCAGATCTTCGTGGACCTGTTCCGCAACGGCCGGATCCCGGGCCTGTGAAGGATGCTGTGAATGAGCCCCCTTTAGGCATCGTTTACAGGAACCCATGGCACACTCTGCCGCGATGGACGACATATCCGGGACCCAGCTACGAGTGACGCGCGCGGCGCTGTTCACGGCATGCGTCGTGACGCTGTCCGTCGCGTCGCACGTGCTGCTGTCCCGGGCCCCGCTGCCGCTCACGACGATCGCGGCCATCGCCGCGGCCGTCTTCGTGATCGCGTACGCGCTGGCGGGACGCGAGCGCTCCTTCGGCCGGATCGCCGCCCTGCTCGTCCCGCTGGAACTGGCCGCCGACACGGTCTTCACGACCGGCCAGCACGTCTGTTACGGCCGGGCGGGCGGCCCGGTCGCGGGACCGCTGCGCCAGTTCGGCTTCGACGTGCTGTGCGCCGGGAACGTGGGCACCCCGCTGGCCCGGATGACGGGCGGCGGCACCGAGCGGGCCGCCGCGCTCTTCGCGCACACCGACCCGGCGGCCTCCTGGATGCTGCTCGGCGCGCACGTCGCGGTCGGTCTGCTCGCGGCCGCCTGGCTGCGCCGCGGCGAGCAGGCCCTGGCCCAACTGCTGCGCGCGGTGGCCGCCTTCGCATTCCGGCCGCTGCTCATCGCGTTCGCCGCGGTCACCGTCCGGCGCGAGCCGGGCATCCGGCTGCCGCGCCCCGCCACGCGCGTACCGGCCTCCCGCACCCGGCTCTGGGTGCACTCCGTAGGGCGGCGCGGGCCGCCGTGCCCGGCCGCCTGAGCCACCGTTCGGCTCGGGCTCCGGCACGGCAGTCCCCATCCGCACGACACTTACCTACGGAGCACGACCATGAGCAAGCGCAACACCCAGCAGGCGAAGTCCGCGGCCCGCGAGCGGCTGCGCGCCGAACGCGAGCGCCAGGCCAAGCGGGACAAGACGAAGCGGCAGGCCGTCGTCGGCGTCTCCATCGTCGCGGTCCTGGCGATAGCCGGCGGCGTCGGCTACGCGGTGATGCAGGCCAACAAGCCCTCCCACTGGGAGACGGCGATGGACGCCAAGTCCTCCGCCGTGAAGGCGCCCAAGAACACCTCGGGCAAGGACGGCACGACCGTCGTCGTCGGCAAGGCCGACGCCAAGAAGACCATGAAGATCTACGAGGACTCGCGCTGCCCGGTCTGCGCCTCCTTCGAGCAGACCGTCGGCCCGCAGCTCCACAAGGACGTCGAGGCCGGCAAGTTCAAGCTCCAGTTCGTCGGCGGCACGTTCCTCGACGGCGACAGCTCGGGCAAGGGCGACGTCGGCACCAACGGCGAGGGCTCCAAGAACGCGCTGAGCGCGCTCGGCGCCGCGCTCAACGTGAGCCAGGACGCCTTCCTCGACTACAAGACGGCGCTCTACTCGGCGAAGTTCCACCCCGAGGAGAGCGACGACAAGTTCAAGGACGACGACTACCTGATCGAGATCGCCGACTCCGTCGACTCGCTCAAGGGCAACAAGACGTTCCAGAAGGCCGTCACCGACGGCACGTTCGACGCCTGGGCCATGAAGATGTCCAAGTCCTTCGACACCAACAAGGACGGCGTCACCGGCACCCCGAGCCTGGTCATGGACGGCAAGAAGCTGACCGGTTCGGACGGCCAGAACGCCCCGATGACCGTGGCCGAGTACAAGACCGCGACCGAGAAGGCGCTCAAGGGCTGACGTCGGGTCCACGCACGGACGAAGAGCACAGACGAAGAGCGGGCGAACCTTTCGGTTTCGCCCGCTCTTTGTATCTACCAGTCAGTAGTCTGACCGGCTGTGACCAGTCGATTCCATGAGAACACCCCGACCCGCCGCACGGTCGTCAAGGCCGCTGCCGCGAGTGCCGCGCTCGCCGCGCCGCTCGCCGCCGCGGTCCCCGCCCAGGCCGCCGAGGCCCCCGCGTTCCTGCACGGCGTCGCGTCCGGCGACCCGCTCCCGGACGGGATCCTGCTGTGGACGCGCGTGACGCCGGCCGCCGACGCGGTGCCCGGCTCGGGCAAGGGCCCCGATGTGCGGGTGAGCTGGGAGATAGCCGAGGACAAGGCCTTCCGGCAGGTCGTCGGCCGGGGAACCGTGACCGCGAGCGCCGCATCCGACCACACGGTCAAGGCCGATGTAAGGGGCCTGCGCCCGGCGACCGCCCATTACTTCCGCTTCTCCGTGGACGCCGCCCACTCCCCCGTGGGCCGCACCCGCACCACCCCCGCCGCCGACGCCTCCCCCGAAGGACTGCGCTTCGGCATCGTCTCCTGCGCCAACTGGGAGGCCGGCTACTTCTCCCCGTACCGGCACCTGGCCGCCCGCGCGGACCTGGACGCGGTCCTGCACCTCGGCGACTACCTCTACGAGTACAAGACGGGCGAGTACCCGACGGCCGACTACACCGTCCGGCAGCACCGGCCCGCGCACGAGATCGTCTCACTCGCCGACTACCGCACCCGGCACGGCCAGACCAAGACGGACGCCGACGTCCAGGCGATGCAGTCCACGCACCCGCTGATCGCGATCTGGGACGACCACGAGATCGCCAACGACGCCTGGTCGGGCGGCGCGGAGAACCACACGCCGGACGCCGAGGGCGACTGGGCGGCGCGCCAGAAGGCCGCGAAGCAGGCCTACTTCGAGTGGATGCCGGTCCGCCCGTCCACCGCCGGCACGGTCTTCCGCCGCCTGCGCTTCGGCAGGCTGGCCGACCTCCACCTGCTCGACCTGCGCTCGTTCCGCTCCGAGCAGTCGAGCGTCGGCAACGGCGCGGTGGACTCCCCGGAGCGTACGATCACCGGCCGCGCCCAGCTCGACTGGCTGAAGTCCGGGCTCACCGCGTCGGACGCGCGCTGGAAGCTGGTCGGCACCTCGGTGATGATCTCGCCGGTCGCCTTCGGTTCGCTGCCCGCCCACATCGCGGGTCCGCTGGCCGAACTCCTCGGCCTCCCGAAGGAGGGCCTGGCGATCAACGTCGACCAGTGGGACGGCTACACGCACGACCGCGCCGAGCTGATCTCCCACCTGCGCGAGAACGCCGTCCGCGACACCGTCTTCCTGACCGGCGACATCCACATGGCATGGGCCAACGACGTGCCGGTCAAGGCGGCGACGTATCCGCTGTCGCCCTCGGCCGCGACGGAGTTCGTGGTCACGTCCGTGACCTCGGACAACCTGGACGACATCCTGCACGTCGCCCCCGACACGCTCTCCACGGTCGCCGAGGGCGCCATCAAGGCGGCCAACCGGCACGTGCGCTGGCTGGACATGGACCGGCACGGCTACGGCGTCCTGGACGTCACGGCCGCGCGGACGCAGATGGACTTCTACGTGATCTCCGACCGCACGGACCGCAGCGCGACGTCGGCCTGGCAGCGCTCGTACCGCACGCTCACCGGCACCCAGAAGGTCGAACGGGCGAACGCCCCGGTGGCGTAGAGCGGGTGCCCTACAGGGTTTCGAGGAAGCCGAGCGCCACCCGCCAGGTGGCCTCGGCGGCCTCCTCGTCGTAGTCCGGGAGGTCGGGGTCCGTGTAGAGGTGGCCCGCCCCGGCGTACCGGTAGACCTCCACGTCGGCTCCCGCGCGGCCCATCTGGAGGTACCAGGCGGTCAGCCAGTCGTCCGTCTCGAACGGGTCGGGCTCGGCGACGTGCAGCTGGACCGGGAGCTCGTCCACGGCGACGCCCTCCGCGATGTCGGACGTGCCGTGCAGGAGCAGCAGCCCCTTCGCCTTGTCGTCGCCGAGGGCGAGGGTCTGCGCGGTCGCGGCGCCGAACGAGAACCCGGCGTAGACGAGGCCCCGGTCCGAGTAGGGCGCGGCCGCGAGGACGGCGCGCTTGAGCAGCTCGTCCTTGCCGATCTCGTCCTTGAAGGCCATGCCCTCCTCGACGGTGTCGAAGGTGCGGCCCTCGAAGAGATCGGGGGTCCACACCTCGTGCCCGGCGGCCCGCAGCCGGTCGGCGGCGGCCTCGACGGCGGGCCGCAATCCGAACGCCGAATGGAAAAGCATGATGTTCATGGGCTCCATGGTGCCAGGGACCCCACAGGTTGGACGCGCCCGATCCCGGTTACCGTCGTGGCATGGAGAACGTACTGCGCCCACTGATCGTCATTGGTGGCTCGGTCGTGCTCACACTGTTGGTGGGGTGGGCGGTCGACCGGTTGCTGCGACGCACCGACCAGCGTCATCACGAGACGCCGCTGTGGGGACTGCTGCGCCGCTGCCGGCTGCCGCTCCAGGTCGTGCTCTGCGCGGCGCTGCTCAAGGGGTCGTACGACCAGGCCGGCGTCGGTGAGGATCACTACAGCGGCATTGGAGAAACGCTCAGCCTGGTCCTGATCGGCGCCACCGCGTGGCTCGCCGTGCGGATCTCGTCGGCCGTCGTCGAGTCCTCCTACGCGCGCTACGCCACCGCCCAGCGCGACCCCGCCCGGGTCCGCCGCGTGCGCACCCAGGTCACCTTGATCCAGCGCGTCGTCATCGCCGTCGTCGGCGTGGTCGCGGTGGCCGCGATGCTCCTGACGTTCCCGGCCTTCAGGGCGGCCGGGGCCTCGCTGCTGGCCTCGGCCGGCATCCTGGGCATCGTCGCCGGTGTCGCCGCCCAGTCCACGCTCGGCAACCTCTTCGCGGGTCTGCAGATCGCCTTCGGCGACATGGTGCGGATAGGGGACACCGTGGTCGTGGACGGCGAGTGGGGGACGGTCGAGGAGATCACCCTCACGTTTCTCGCCGTGCGCACCTGGGACGAGCGCCGCATCACGATGCCGGTCTCGTACTTCACGTCGAAGCCGTTCGAGAACTGGTCGCGCGGCGGCGCCCAGATGACCGGCACCGTCTTCTTCCACCTCGACCACAGCGCGCCGGTGCCCGAGATGCGCGAGAAGCTGCACGACATCCTGCGCGAGTGCGCCGCCTGGGACGGCCGCGACTGGGGCCTGGCCGTCACCGACACGACGCCCAGCACCCTCCAGGTCCGCGCCCTGGTCACGGCCAAGGACGCGGACGACATCTGGACGGTGCGGGTCACGGTCCGCGAGCAGCTGGTGCGCTGGCTGACCGAGCAGCACCCGTACGCACTGCCGCGGATCAACACGGCGACGGCGCTGGTCGCCCCCGACGAGTCGGACGCCCTGCCGGACCACGTCCTCAGCCGCAACGGCCGCGCACCGCGGACGGGGCGCGGCTAACGCCCCAGCAGCTCCCCGCCGTTGACCTGGACGATCTGTCCGGTGACATGGCCGCCGCCCGGCGACGCCAGCCACAGCACGGTGGCCGCGATGTCCTCGGGTGTCCCGGCGCGGCCGGTCGGGATGGCCTCGACCCGGCGCCGGTGGTCCGCCTCCGGCATCGAGGGCCCGAAGAACTCGGTGTCCTCGATGTAGCCGGGCGCGATGGCGTTCACGGTGATGCCGCGCGGGCCGAGCTGCTTGGCGAGGTCGTACGTGTACGGGTGCAGGGCCGCCTTGGAGGCGCCGTACGAGCCCTGGTTCGAGCCGCGCAGGGCGGCGATGGAGGACACGAAGACGATCCGGCCGCCGGGCGAGGTCAGGTGCTCGCGCAGCGCCTCGGTGAGCAGCACCGACGTGAGCGTATTGATCCGGAAGTCGGTGTTCCACTGGTGCGCGACGGCCTCCAGCGGATCGCCGCCCTCCGGGGCCGGGTCGCTGCGGCCGCCGAACCCGCCGGCGCTGTGCACGATCACGTCGACCGTGCCCTCGAACGCCTCGAGCGCGAAGTCGGCGGCGCCGCGCGCCCCTTCGACCGTGCCGAGGTCGGCCGGGTACTTCAGGGCGCCGGTCACCCCGGCCTTCTCCAGGACCTCGATCCGCCGCCCGACCAGCAGCACCCGGTCGCCCTCCGCGGCGAAGGCCCTGGCCGCGGCGAGACCGATGCCCGTACCGCCTCCGGTGATCATCACGTTGCGTGCCATACACACGAGCCTAGGCCGTGGAGCGCGCTCCAAGCCGTTGATCAGCGGAACCGGAGCTAGCGCAGGCTGCGCACGTCCAGTTTCCTGAGCACCCGGTCGACCACCTCGGGGTCGGAGCCCGGTTCGCTGCGGGCGGCGAGGACCTCGTGGCGGGCCGCCGACATCATCTCCGCCTGGATCCGGCGGATCCGCTTGATCCGCTCGACCCGCTTGGTCTGCTTCTCGCGCCGCTCGTCCGCGCCGATCTCCGGGTTGATGCGCAGGCCGATGTCGAGCGCGCGGCGCAGCATCTGCTCCGTCACCTCGTCCGGCAGCTCCTCGACCTCCTCGATCTCCCTGAACCGCCGCTTCGCGGCCTTGGCGGCCCGCATCGCGAGCTGCCGCTCGAACTCCCGCTCGGCGGTGTCGTCGCTGCGCACGCCCAACTTCCGCACCAGCCACGGGAGGCTGAGCCCCTGCAGCACCAGGGTCGCCATGATCACCCCGAACGCGAGGAAGACGATCTCGTCCCGCTGCGGGAACGGCGAACCGTCGTCCATGGTCAGCGGGATGGCGAGGGCAAGCGCCACGGAGGCCACGCCGCGCATTCCGGCCCACCACATGACGACCGTCTCGCGCCAGCTCACCGGGATGTCCTCGTCGACGTCGCGCCGCAGGTGCATCCGCCGGGTCACCCACGTCATCGGCAGCAGCCACAACAGCCGTACGACGATGACGACGGCGACGACCGCGGCCGCCCAGCCGAGCATCTCGCCCCAGCGGCCCTCCGCGGTCCTGACGACGTTGTGCACCTCCAGGCCGATGAGGCCGAACGCGACGCCCGTGACGAGGGTGTCCACGACGTCCCAGAAGGCCCGCCCAGTGAGCCTGGTGAGCACGTCGTCGGCGTCGAAGGCGTGCTCGGCCAGGAACATCGCCGTGGTCAGGACCGCGAGCACGCCCGAGCCCTTGAGCTCCTCGGCGAGCACGTACGAGGCGTAGGGGATCAGGAGCGTGAGGCCGATCTGGAGCGTGGCGTCGCCGAGATAGCCGATGAGCTTGTTGGCGACCCAGCCGAGCCCCCAGCCGACGGCGACGGCGACGACCGCGGACAGCACCAGGTCGAGCGCGGCGCGCGGCAACGAGAAGGTGCCGCTGACGGCGGCGGCGATCGCGACGTGGTACAGCACGATCGCGGTCACGTCGTTGAACAGGCCCTCGCCCTCCAGGATCGACACCATGCGCCGGGGCAGGCCGAGTTGGCCCGCGACGGCGGTCGCGGCGACCGGGTCGGGCGGCGCCACCAGGGCGCCGAGCGCGACGGCCGCGGCGACCGGCAGGCCCGGCACGATCGCGTCGGCGGTGAAGGCGACCGCGGCCGTGGTGACGAAGACCAGGGCGACGGCGAGCAGGAAGATCGGCCGTTTATTGGCCGCGAACTGCCGCCAGGACGTGCGGTGCACGGCCGCGTAGAGCAGCGGCGGCAGCACGAGCGGGAGGATCAGGTCCGGGTTGATGTCGACATTCGGCACCGCCTGGATGAGGGCCAGGGCGATGCCGAGCAGGGTCATCAGGACCGGGGACGGCAGGCCGAGCCGGTCACCGAGCGGGACGGTCAGCACGGCCCCGAGCAACAGCACGAACAGCAGGGCCAATTGATCCACCGGGGACTCCGACCAGACTCGACGATCATGTGCGTTCCGGCCTCAAGAGTGCCACGCGCTTCAGATCAAACCGGTCTTTTGGGACCCGGGGCCGCGACGCCTCGGCGCCGCGAAGGCCCTGGGGCCTGCCCTAGCTCAGCGTCTTCCGCATCGCGCGGTGGTCGATGCCCGCGTCGAGGAACTCCGGCCCGTACGCGACGTATCCCAGGCGCTCGTAGAACCCCAGCGCCTGCGTCTGCGCGTGCAGGTCCACGGCGGTGAGCCCGCGCCCGCGGGCGGCGTCCTCGACGGCCTGCACCAGTGCGGCGCCGACTCCGAGGCCCCGCGCGGCCTTCGTCACGGCGAGCCGCCCGAGAGCGCCGACGTCCGCCGCCCCGCCGTTCTTCACGGCGGCGGCCTCGCCCGTGAGCAGCCGGCCGGTGCCGAGCGGCTCCCCGTCGGTCCGGACGGCGAGGACGTGCACGGCCCCGGCGTCGTACGCGTCGTACTCGAGGTCCTCGGGCACGCCCTGTTCGGCGACGAAGACTTCCTTGCGGACGGCGAAACAGGCCTGCCGGTCCGCCGCGCCCTCGGCGACGCGGGTTATGTACGCGGTGACGGGCGTGGTGTTCATGCGCTCTCCGCCCTGACCCGGTCCAGAGCCGTCTGGAGGTCCTCCGGGTAGGAGCTCTCGAACTCGACCCACTGGCCGTCCGCCGGGTGCTCGAAGCCGAGCCGCACCGCGTGCAGCCACTGCCGGGTGAGGCCGAGGCGCTTCGCGATCGTGGGGTCCGCGCCGTACGTCAGGTCGCCCACGCACGGGTGCCGGTGCGCGGACATGTGGACGCGGATCTGGTGGGTGCGCCCCGTCTCCAGCTTGATGTCCAGGAGCGAGGCGGCACGGAAGGCCTCGATGAGGTCGTAGTGCGTGACGGACGGCTTGCCCTCGGCGGTCACGGCCCACTTGTAGTCGTGGTTCGGATGCCGCCCGATCGGGGCGTCGATGGTGCCGCTCATGGGGTCGGGGTGGCCCTGTACCAGCGCGTTGTACCGCTTGTCCGGGACGCGCTCCTTGAACTGGCGCTTCAGCGACGTGTACGCCCGCTCCGACTTGGCGACGACCATCAGGCCCGAGGTGCCCACGTCGAGCCGGTGCACGATGCCCTGGCGCTCGGCGGCGCCGGACGTCGAGATCCGGTACCCGGCGGCGGCGAGCCCGCCGATCACGGTGGTGCCGGTCCAGCCGGGGCTGGGGTGCGCGGCGACGCCCACCGGCTTCATGATCACGACGATGTCGTCGTCGTCGTGCACGATCTCCATGCCCTCGACGGGCTCGGCGACGATCTGCACGGGAGCGGGCGCCTGCGGCATCTCCACTTCCATCCAGGCGCCGCCGTGCACGCGCTCGGACTTGCCCACGACCGAGCCGTCCACCGCGACCTTTCCGGCGGCGGCGAGCTCGGCGGCCTTGGTGCGGGAGAAGCCGAACATGCGCGAGATGGCGGCGTCTACGCGCTCGCCCTCCAGGCCGTCGGGTACGGGCAGGGTGCGGACCTCGGGAATCGTGCTCACCCATCGAGTATGCAGGAGCCCACCGACACTCCCGCACATGAGCCCCGTGACCTGGGGCTCAGTCACCGCCCCCAGCCCTTGTGCCTCAGTCCTTGTGGACGGTCCCGTCCGGGTCGATGCCGCGGAAGGACAGCAGCACGATCAGGATGCCGCCGCACACGATCGCCGAGTCGGCGAGGTTGAACACCGGGTAGTTCTTCGGCGCGATGAAGTCCACCACGGCGCCCTCGAAGACGCCCGGCGCCCGGAAGATCCGGTCCGTGAGGTTGCCGAGGGCCCCGCCGAGCAGCAGGCCGAGGGCGATCGCCCAGGGCGTGCTGTAGAGCTTGCGGGCGAGCCGCGCGATCACGACGATCACGGCGGCCGCGATCACGGTGAAGATGATCGTGAAGGCCTCGCCGATGCCCCAGGCGGCGCCCGGGTTCCTGATCACCTCGAGCTGCAGCCAGTCACCGATGACGGGGATGGCGTCGCGGTGCTCCAGCTTCGCCACCACGATCAGCTTGCTGCCCAGGTCCAGGACGTACGCGAGCGCGGCCACGACGAACAGCACGGCGATCCGCCGCCTGCCCCTGGGCCGCTCCTGGACCTGCTCCTCGGCCTGCTCCGGAACCGGCTTCTCGGCCTGCTCCGGCTCGGTTGCCCCCGTGTCCGGGGAATCCGGCGTACCGATGATGCGCTCCGCCTCTGCCACGTGAGTCCCTCAACCTCGTACCTGACTGAGGACGAGAGTACGGCACGCAGGGCCGCGCCCCCATGGGCCGGTGCCCCTCTGCGGGCGCGGCCGGCGGTCAGTACCTGCGCTCCTGCTTCTGCTTGCACTCGACGCACAGGGTCGCGCGCGGGAACGCCTGCATGCGCGCCTTCCCGATCGGGTTCCCGCAGTTCTCGCAGAGCCCGTACGTGCCCGCGTCGAGCCGCTCCAGGGCGCGCTCGGTCTGGAGCAGCATCTCCCGCGCGTTGGCCGCGAGGGCCATCTCGTGCTCGCGGGTGATGTTCTTGGTGCCGGTGTCCGCGTCGTCGTCGCCGGCCCCGTCCCCGGAGTCGCGCATCAGCCCCGCGAGGCCCTCCTCGGCGGACGCGATCTCGCTCCCGAGCCGCAGCACCTCGGTCTGCAGCTCGGCGCGCGCCTCCTCGGCCTCCTCCGGGGTCCAGGGATCCTCGCCCGGACGGACGGCCAGCTCACCGGGTTCGGCGGTGCCGCGCGCCTTGGGAACCGCGCCCGGCTTCTTGGCCGCCGTGGCCGTGCCCTGAGTCTTCTTCGCAACCACTGTCGTGGCTCCCGTCGTCTTCGCGGCCTCGGCCGCGTCCTCGGTCGCGGAGGCGACCGTCTTCTTCGCGCCCTTGCGCCCGCCCGCCCGGCCGACGCCGTCCCCCTTCTCCCCGGCCTCCTCGGCGTGCTCACCCGTCTTCCCGGCGTGGCCCCCCGTCTTCCCGGCGTGGTCCCCCGTCTTCCCGGCCGCGGTCCTCTTCCTGGCCGCGGACTTCTTGGCACCCGCGCTCCCGGCCGCCTCCAGGGCGGCCCCCTCCTCGGAACCGGCCGCCGCCTTGGCCGCGGCCGTCTTCTTGGTCGCACCCTTCACCGAAGCCGCCTTCTTACCCGCGCCCTTCCCCGAGGCCCCCTCCACGGAGGCGCCCTCCGTGCCTGTGGCCTTCTCCGACGCCCCCTCCGCGGAGACGTCCTTCGCGTGCGCCGCCTTCGCGGCGGCGCCCTTCGTGCGGGCCGCCTTCGTGTGCGCCGCTTCCGTATGGGCTGCCTTCGTAGAAGCGCCCTTCGCGGACACCTCCTCCGTGGAGGCGCCCTCCGCTTCCGTCGCCTTCGCGGAGGCACCCTTTGCGGAAGCGCCCTTCGTATGCGCCGCCTTCGTAGAGGCGCCCTTCGCAGACGCCTCCTCCGCAGAGGTGCCCTCCGCATGCGCCGCCTTCGCGGAGGCGTCCTTGGTGTGGGCCGCCTTCGTATGGGCCGTCTTCGTTGAAGCGCCCTTCGCGGACTCCTCCTTCACGGACGGCTCCTTCGCGGACGGCTCCTTCGCGGACGGCTCCTTCGCGGACGGCTCCTTCGCGGAGACGCCCTCCGCATCCGTCGCCGTCGCGGAGGCACCCTTTGCGGAAGCGCCCTTCGTATGCGCCGCCTTCGTAGAGGCGCCCTTCGCAGACGCCTCCTCCGCAGAGGTGCCCTCCGCATG
>NZ_JBHWKQ010000047.1:53345-57744 GCF_042730865.1 Streptomyces sp. NPDC059897
CGCATGCGTCGCCTTCGTAGAAGCGCCCTTCCCATGCGTCGCCTTCGTGGTCGCGGCCTTCGTAGACGCGGCCTCCTCCGGTTCCGCCTTCGCAGACGTCGCCGCAGCCTTCGTAGACGTAGCCGTCGCCTTCGCGCTCGTCTGTTTGCGGGATGTCGTCGCGTGCGACGCGGCGGCCGTCTTCTTCTTGCCGGTAGGTGTCTCCTTCGGCTCCGGCGTCGCGGACGCCTTCGCTCCGGCCGCACCCTTCCCGGAACCGCCGGAGGCTGCCGCGCCCGTGGTTCTCCCGGACTCCGACTGCTGATCGGCGGTCTTCTTCGCCACCATGGTCGCGGCCCCTTCACAATTTGTGATCTTGCTCGCGAATCGTGCTGGGACGATAAATCGACTCAGGGCCCACGGCAACGGGACGAACACCCACCGCGGGGCAGCTTGCAAGCGTTGTGCCCAGCTCCCCGCCCGGTAATCCGCCGCTTCCCGGACCGCACCCGCCGGCGCGCACCGTGTCGCCATTCGGGTCACTCCCCCGCCCCGGCCGACCACGGACCGGTGCCGCCTCATCTGCCCGCTCCGCCGCCCCTTCCCGGGCATAGAATGGGCCAAAAGGACAGAAGGTGCATCATCATGCGCAAAGTAGCCGACTGCCGGGACATGCCCAGCGAGATGAACTGCACGCTCACCATCTCCGGCGAGGAGGAAGAGGTCGTACGCGCGGCCTCCGAGCACGCCGCCTCCGTGCACGGCCACGCCGACGGCCCTGAACTGCGGGAGATGGTCCGCTCCGGCCTCAAGGACGAGATCCCGCAGCACGCCTGACCCCACCCAGCCCCGACCCCTCGCAAAACCGGTCGGCCGCCCCGCCCCGGGCGCCGTACACTGGGCGGAGCGAAAAGCGTGGATGGGGCCGAGTAGCGGCGTACGCAGCCAAGAGCGAACCGGGGACGGTGGAAGCCCGGCGGCGAGCGCGACGCGAAGATCACCCCGGAGCCGCCGGAAGAACGCCGCAGCGCACAGCCAGCGGCCAGTAGACCCGGCATCGCGACCCCAATGAGGGGGCTCACCGGAGCGCACCACGCCCCGGCGGGCCAAGGAGGGTGGTACCGCGGGAGCGCGCCGCACACGGCGCAGCAGCCTCTCGTCCCTCCGACGGAAGAAGGCAGATCCGCCGGAGGAAGACTGATGACGCAGTACCGCCAGGTGCCCGCCCAGGTCGACCTGCCCGCCCTTGAGCACGCGGTGCTCGACTTCTGGGACGAGCAGAAGATCTTCGCCAAGACCCTGGAGCAGTCCGAGGGGCGCCCCGAGTGGGTGTTCTACGAGGGCCCGCCCACGGCCAACGGCATGCCGGGCGCCCACCACATCGAGGCCCGCGTCTTCAAGGACGTGTTCCCCCGCTTCCGCACGATGCGCGGCTACCACGTGGCCCGCAAGGCGGGCTGGGACTGCCACGGCCTCCCGGTGGAGCTGGCGGTCGAGAAGGAGCTCGGCTTCAGCGGCAAGAAGGACATCGAGGCGTACGGCATCGCCGAGTTCAACGCCAAGTGCCGCGAGTCCGTGACCCGGCACACCGACGCCTTCTCCGACCTGACGACCCGCATGGGTTACTGGGTCGACCTCGACGACGCGTACCGGACGATGAACCCGGAGTACGTGGACTCGGTCTGGTGGTCGCTGAAGGAGATCTTCAACAAGGGCCTCCTGGTCCAGGACCACCGCGTCGCCCCCTGGTGCCCGCGCTGCGGCACCGGCCTCTCCGACCACGAGCTGGCGCAGGGCTACGAGACGGTCGTCGACCCCTCGGTCTATGTCCGTTTCCCCCTCACCTCCGGTCCGCTGGCGGGCCAGGCCTCGCTGCTGATCTGGACGACGACCCCCTGGACCCTGGTGTCCAACACGGCGGTCGCCGCACACCCCGACGTGACGTACGTCGTCGCCACGAACGGCGAGGAGAAGCTCGTCGTCGCCGAGCCGCTCGTCGAGAAGGCGCTCGGCGAGGGCTGGGAGACGACCGGCGAGTCCTTCACCGGCGCCGAGATGGAGCGTTGGAAGTACCAACGTCCGTTCGAGCTGGTGGAGTTCCCGGCCGAGGCGCACTACGTCGTCAACGCCGACTACGTGACGACCGAGGACGGTACGGGTCTGGTCCACCAGTCCCCCGCGTTCGGTGAGGACGACCTCAAGGTCTGCCGCGCGTACGGACTGCCGGTCGTGAACCCGGTGCTGCCCGACGGCACGTTCGGCCCCGAGGTCCCGATGGTCGGCGGCGTCTTCTTCAAGAAGGCCGACGAACAGCTGACCGAGGACCTGCAGAACCACGGACTGCTCTTCAAGCACATCCCGTACGAGCACAGCTACCCGCACTGCTGGCGCTGCCACACGGCGCTGCTCTACTACGCGCAGCCGTCCTGGTACATCCGCACCACGGCGATCAAGGACCGGCTCCTCCAGGAGAACGAGAAGACCAACTGGTTCCCGGAGACCGTGAAGAACGGCCGCTTCGGCGACTGGCTGCAGAACAACATCGACTGGGCGCTGTCCCGCAACCGCTACTGGGGCACCCCGCTGCCGATCTGGCGCTGCGAGGAGAACCACCTCACGTGCGTCGGCTCGCGCGCGGAGCTGACCGAGCTGACCGGCTCGGACCAGGGTTCCCTCGACCCGCACCGCCCGTTCATCGACGACGTCACGTTCACCTGCACCCACGAGGGCTGCTCCCTCGAAGCGGTGCGCGTGCCCGAGGTCATCGACGCCTGGTACGACTCGGGCTCGATGCCGTTCGCGCAGTGGGGCTACCCGTACAAGAACAAGGAACTGTTCGAGTCCCGCTACCCGGCGCAGTTCATCTCCGAGGCCATCGACCAGACGCGCGGCTGGTTCTACACGCTGATGGCGATCGGCACCCTGGTCTTCGACAAGTCGTCCTACGAGAACGTGGTGTGCCTCGGCCACATCCTCGCCGAGGACGGCCGCAAGATGTCCAAGCACCTGGGCAACACGCTGGACCCGATCCCGCTCATGGACCGGCACGGCGCGGACGCGGTGCGCTGGTTCATGGCGGCCGGCGGCTCCCCGTGGGCGGCCCGCCGCGTCGGCCACGGCACGATCCAGGAGGTCGTCCGCAAGACGCTCCTCACGTACTGGAACACGGTCGCCTTCCAGGCCCTGTACGCCCGTACGTCCGAGTGGGCGCCGAGCGAGGCGGACCCGGCCCCGGCCGAGCGCACCGTCCTCGACCGCTGGCTGCTGTCCGAGCTGCACCTGCTCACGGACGAGGTCACCAAGGCCCTTGAGGCCTACGACACCCAGCGCGCGGGCAAGCTGCTCTCGGCGTTCGTCGACGACCTCTCCAACTGGTACGTGCGTCGCTCGCGGCGCCGCTTCTGGCAGGGCGACAAGGCCGCGCTGCGCACCCTGCACGACGTGGTGGTGACGATCACTCAGCTGATGGCGCCGCTCACGCCGTTCATCGCGGAGCGCGTGTGGCAGGACCTGGTCGTGCCGGTCACCCCGGGCGCCCCGGAGTCGGTGCACCTGTCGTCGTGGCCGGAGGCCGACACGTCGGCGATCGACCCGACCTTGTCCACGCAGATGGCGCTGGTCCGCCGGCTCGTCGAGCTCGGCCGCGCCACGCGCGCGGAGTCGGGCGTCAAGACCCGCCAGCCGCTCTCCCGCGCGCTGGTCGCGGCGACGGGCTTCGCGGACCTCTCCCCCGAGCTCCGGGACCAGATCACGGAGGAGCTGAACGTCTCGTCCCTGGCCTCGCTCTCGGACGTCGGCGGCAGCCTGGTGGACACCACCGCCAAGGCGAACTTCCGGGCGCTCGGCAAGCGGTTCGGCAAGCGCGTCCAGGACGTGGCGAAGGCGGTCGCGAACGCGGACGCCGCGGCGCTCTCCCTGGCCCTGCGCGAGGGCACCGCCTCGGTGGAGGTCGACGGCGAGAAGATCGACCTCGCGCCCGATGAGGTCATCATCACGGAGACCCCGCGCGAGGGCTGGTCGGTCGCGTCCGACTCCGGCGCGACGGTCGCCCTCGACCTGGAGCTCACGGAGGAGCTGCGGCAGGCGGGCCTGGCCCGTGACGCGATCCGCCTGATCCAGGAGGCCCGCAAGAACAGCGGCCTGGACGTGGCGGACCGGATCGCCCTGCGCTGGACCTCCACGGACCCGGCGGTGATCTCGGCCCTGTCCGAGCACACGGAGCTGATCTCCGACGAGGTCCTGGCGACGGAGTTCGCCCAGGGCGAGCCGGACGACTCGTACGGCTCCCCGTTCACGGACGAGGGCCTGAGCCTGACCTTCGCCCTCCGCAAGGTGTAGCCGACGCCCCGCCGCCTTGCCCGCCCGGCCGGGTGGGCAAGGCGGCACCCGAAGGGGCGGGTGGCCCGAAACGGTTGTGTCT